>PUNI01000554.1 GCA_003551745.1 Paracoccaceae bacterium
CCAGTCGGCGGCGATCCAGTTGGCGGTCACGTCCGCCATCAGCCGGTCACCACCACGCCGCCGTCGATCACCAGCGCCTGCCCCGTCATCATCCGCGCGGCGTCGGAAGCCAGGAAGAGGCAGCCGCCCACCATGTCGTCGGGCGCCAGCGTGTCCTTCAGGCATTGCCGGGCCAGATGCGCCTCCAGACCCTCGGGGGTGACCCACATCTCCCTCTGCTTCTCGGTCAGCACCCAGCCCGGGGCAAGCGCGTTGACGCGGATTCGGTCGGGGCCGAATTCGCGGGCGAGGCTGCGGGTCAGCCCGTTGATGCCGGAGTTGGCGGTCGTATAGGCCGGATAGCCGGCCTGCCCCATCATGTAGCTGATCGACGAGACATTGACGATCGCCCCGCCGCCCGCGGCCTGCATGCCCGGGATCACCGCCTGGGCGGCGAAGAAATAGGCCTTGAGATTGATCGCCATCGCCCGATCCCAGAACGCCTCGTCGACCTCCAGCGTCCGGTGGCGTTGGTCGTCGGCGGCGTTGTTCACCAGCACCGTGACGGCGCCATGCGCCTCGGCGGCGCTGGCGATGGCGGCCCGGAGCGCGGCGAGGTCGGTGATGTCGCAGGGCAGGAAGAGCGGCCGGTTGCCGGTGGCCTCGGCCATCGCCGCGACAAAAGCCGAGGCGTCGGAGCGCTGGACGAAGGCCACGCGCGCGCCCTGGCGCAGGAAGCCCTCGGTCAGCGCCGCGCCTATGCCCGAGCCGCCGCCCGTGATGAAGACCGAGGCACCGGCAAGGTCGGGAAAGACGGGAAGCTCCATGGGCGTCTCCTTCAGGCGGCGCGGGCCGGGCGCAGCCAGCCCGGCATCCAGTCGCCATGGGCCGCGATCAGTTCGTCGACGAGCGCGCGGATCTGGCCGAGGTCGAGCTCGGCGGCGGTGCGCGGGTCCATCATCGCGGCGTGATAGACGTGTTCGCGGCTCTCTGTCAGCAGCGCCTGCGCGGTCAGTTCCTGCACGTTGAGGTTGGTACGGATCAGCGCGATCAGCTGCGGCGGCAGGTCGTCCACCACGGTGGGCTGCAGCCCGTTCGCATCGACGAGGCAGGGCACCTCCACGGCCGCGCCGTCGGGCAGCTGCGGGATCAGGCCGCGATTGGCTACATTGCCGTAGATCGCCGCCGGCCGGCCGGTGACCTCGGCCTCGATGATGTCGGCGGCGTATTCGTGGCTGGCCTTAACCTCCAGCGGGGTGTCGCTGTGGTGCCCGGCCTGCGCCTGCCAGTCGGCGATCTGTTCCTCGCAGCGGCGGGGGTATTCGTCGAGCGGGATGCCGAAGCGCTCGATCAGATCGGGACGGTGCGACTTCAGGAACCAGGGCACATACTCGGCGAAATGTTCCGAGCTTTCGGTGACGAAACAGCCCAGATGCAGCATCGCCTCATAGCGCACCCGGTTCGGGCAGCGCGGGTTGTGGGCGTTCGGCAGCGGAATGCGCCCGGCGAGGTAGCCCTCGCGCAGCGTGGGATAGAGGTCGCGGTGGCTGCCGTCGGGCAGCCGTTCCTCGAGACGCAGGAAGAAGGCCATGTGGTTGATCCCGCCCACCCGGTAGCGCAGGCGCGTGGGGGCGATCCCGAGGTCGCGGGCCAACTCGGCCGCGGTGCCCTGCACGGAGTGGCAGAGCCCCACTTGCCGGATGTCGGGGAAGCGCGCGGTCAGCGCCCAGGTGTTGATCGCCATCGGGTTGACGTGGTTGAGCATCAGCGCGTCGGGGCAGAGCGCGCGCATGTCCTCGGCCAAAGCCCAGAGATGGGGGACGGTCCTGAGCCCCCGCATGATGCCGGCCACACCGAGCGTGTCGCCGATCGTCTGGCGCAGGCCGTGGCGGCTTGGGATCTCGAAATCCGTCACCGTGCAGGGCCGGTAGCCGCCGATCTGGAAGGCGACGATCACATAGTCGGCGCCATCGAGCGCGCGGCGCCGGTCGGTGGTGGCCTCGATGCGGGCCGGCGCGCCGAGGTTGGCGGCGATCCGGCGCGCCACCGCCTCGGACTCCGCAAGCCGCCTCGCGTCGATGTCCATCAGCCGGATCGTGGCCCCGGCGAGGTCGGGGCGCAGCAGGATGTCGCCCACGAGGGTCTTCATGAAGACGGT
This sequence comes from Paracoccaceae bacterium, assembly GCA_003551745.1. Lineage (GTDB taxonomy): Bacteria > Pseudomonadota > Alphaproteobacteria > Rhodobacterales > Rhodobacteraceae > Rhodobaculum. The sequence goes on from PUNI01000554.1 coordinate 2,138, forward strand.
CGAGCCCGCGCCGATGAAGGCGATGGTGGTCATTTCACGGCTCCAAGCGTCAGGCCGGCGATGAAGTGCTTCTGCATCAGGAAGAACATCAGCACCGGCGGCAGGGCGGCGATGATGCTGCCTGCGCTCATCATGTGATAGGCGGCGCGGAACTGGCTGTTGAAGGCGGTGATCCCGGCGGTGACGGGCTGGCTGTCGGCGCCCTGGGTGAGCACGATCGCCCAGAAATAGTCGTTCCAGATGAAGGTGAAGATCAGCACGCTGAGCGCCGCGATGGCGGGCTTCATCAGGGGCAGCACCACATACCAGAAGATGCGGATCTCGCTGACGCCTTCCACCCGCGCCGCCTCGATCAGTTCGCGCGGGAGCGCCCGGATGAAATTGCGCATGAAGAGCGTGCAGAACCCGGTCTGGAAGGCGATGTGAAAGAGCACGAGGCCCGTGCGGGTGTCGTAGAGCCCCATCTGCAGCGTCAGGTCGCGCACCGGCACCATCAGGATCTGGAACGGCACGAAATTGCCTGCGACGAACATGAAGAAGATCCAGATGTTGCCGCGAAAGCCATAGATGCCGAGCGCGAAGCCCGTCATGCAGGACAGCGCCACCGCCCCCAGCACCGTCGGCACGGTGATCAGGAAGGAATTGGCCAGATAACGCGGCATGTCCGACTGGGTGAAGACGCGCCAGTAGTTCTCGAAGCCCGAGAATCGCGACGGCCAGCCCCAGATGTTGCCGGTGGTGAAGTCGGCATCGGGCTTGATCGAGAACAGCGCCACCATCAGCAGCGGCAGAAGCCACAGGATCAGCGCCATCGGCAGCAGCAGCTGATAGGCGGCGCGCGCGGGGGCCTGACGGCGTTCGATGGGGGTGGGGAACATCTCAGCGCCCCCGTTCTTCGCGATACATCCGGGCGAGGAAGAAGGCGATGTACACCATCATGATGAGAAACAGCACCACCGCGATCGCCGCGCCATATCCCATGCGGAAGCCGAACTCCGACAGCGAGACCTCGAACA
>PUNI01000062.1 GCA_003551745.1 Paracoccaceae bacterium
CCACGATCTCGGAGAGCGGGCTCGGCCAGTTCGAAGTCAACCTGCTGCACGGGCCCGACGCGCTGAAGGCCGCCGACGATGCCTGGCTCTTCAAGATGCTGGTAAAGGGGCTGGCCCGCCGCCACGGCTTTGCCGCGAGCTTCATGGCCAAGCCCTACCCCGACCAGCCGGGCAACGGGATGCACCTGCATTTCTCCATGCTCGACAGCAAGGGAGACAACATCTTCGACGACGGCGGCCCCGAGGGCAGCGAGGCCCTGCACCAGGCGATCGCGGGCTGTCTGGCCGCAATGCCCGCCTCGACGCTGCTCTTCGCCCCGCACGCCAACAGCTATGCCCGGTTCGTGCCCGGCGCCCATGCGCCGACCGGCATCGCCTGGGCCTACGAGAACCGCACCGCGGCGCTGCGGGTTCCCTCCGGCAGCCACAAGGCACGGCGCATCGAGCACCGGGTGGCCGGCGGAGACATAAACCCCTACCTGCTGCTTGCCGGCGTGCTCGGCGCGGCGCTGATCGGCATGGAGGATGGCCTCGCGCCGCCGCCCCCGATCACCGGCAACGCCTATGCCCAGAGCCTGCCCCAGATGCCCACCAGCTGGACGGACGCGGTGGCGACCTTCGCCGCCGCGCCCGAGATGGCGCGCATCTTCGCGCCGCAACTCATCGACAACCTGCTGCGCACCAAGCGCCAGGAGATCCGCTACATGGCCGAACTCACGCCCGAGGAGGTCGTCGAGCTCTACCTCGACACGGTCTGAGCCCCCTTGCCGCCGACCCCGACCGCGCGGTAATGGGGGAGATCAACGCAAGAGTCCTTCATGCTTATCGGCATTCTGGAAACCGGTCTCGCGCCCGAAGCGCTGCGCGAACGGTCCGGCTCCTATCCCGACATGTTCGCCCGCCTTCTGGGCCCCTATGATTTCGAGTTCCGGACATGGTCGGTGGTGCAGATGCGCTTTCCCGACAGCGTCTTCGACGCCGAAGGCTGGCTGATCACCGGATCGCGGCACGGCGCCTACGAGGACCTGCCCTTCATACGTCCGCTTGAGGCGCTGATCCGCCGCGCGGTGGAGGAGGCGATCCCGGTCGTGGGCATCTGCTTCGGCCACCAGATCGTCGCCCGCGCGCTCGGCGGCCGGGTCGAAAAGTTCGACGGAGGCTGGGCGGTCGGACCGCAGGCGTATGACTTCGGCGGAGAGACACTTACGCTGAACGCCTGGCACCAGGATCAGGTGATCGAGCCCCCTGCCGAAGCCGAGATCATCGCCACCCACCCCTTCTGCCCCTACGCGGGCCTCCGCTACGGCGACCGGGCGCTGACCGTGCAGGCCCATCCCGAGTTCGACGACGGCTTCCTCGAAGGGCTGATCGAGGCGCGAGGCCGCGGCCTGGTGCCCGACGACCGGCTGGAGGCCGCGCTCGACCGGCTGGGCCGGAAGAACGACGCCGATGTGATCGCCGCGCGGATCGCGCAGTTCTTCCTCCAGCCGCGCAGCTCCGCGGCGGCCTGACAGGACACCCATGCCGGACTGGATCGAGAAACTGCCCCAAGCCGCGCGTGACTATGTGGCCGGGCGCGCGCTCGACGAGGTGGAGTGCATCGTGCCCGACCTCGCCGGGGTCGCGCGCGGCAAGGCGATGCCGGCGTCGAAGTTCGCCACCCAGAAGCGGTTCTTCCTGCCCAACACGATCTTCCAGCAGACCATCACCGGAGACTGGGCGCAGGTGCCGGGCGACAACTATACCGAGCCCGACATGATCCTCCGGCCCGACTACGCCACCGCCTCGGCCGCGCCCTGGACGACCGACATCACGCTGCAGGTCATCCATGACGTCTTCGACCAGGCCGGCGAGTTCTATCCGGTCGCCCCGCGCAACGTCCTGCGCCGCGTGATATCGCTCTATGCCGAGAAGGGCTGGCAGCCCATCGTCGCGCCCGAGATGGAGTTCTACCTCGTCGCCCGCAACATCGACCCGGCCAAGCCGATCGAGCCGCCGATGGGCCGGACGGGCCGCCGCGCCGCCGGCCGGCAGGCCTATTCGATGAGCGCGGTGGACGAATACGGTCCCGTGATCGACGCCATCTATCGCTTCGCCGAGGTGCAGGGCTTCGAGATCGAGGGCATCACCCAGGAGGGCGGTGCCGGGCAGGTCGAGATCAACCTGCAGCACGGTGCGGCCCTCCAGCGGGCCGACGAGATCTTCTATTTCAAGCGGCTGATCCGCGAAGCCGCGCTGCGGCACGACAGCTTCGCGACCTTCATGGCCAAGCCCATCGAGGGCGAGCCGGGCAGCGCGATGCACATGCACCACTCGGTGCTCGACACCGGCACGGGCAGGAACATCTTCAGCGACGAGAGCGGCCGCGAGACCCCCGCCTTCCGCCATTTCATCGCCGGGCTTCAGACGCACATGCCCGCGGTCATGGCGATCCTTGCTCCTTACGTGAACAGCTATCGCCGCTATGTGCGGGACTTCGCGGCCCCGATCAACCTCGAGTGGGGCCGCGACAATCGTACCACCGGTCTGCGGGTTCCGGTGGCCGATGCCCATTCGCGCCGGGTGGAGAACCGGCTCGCGGGGATGGACTGCAACCCGTATCTCGGCATCGCGGCCTCGCTGGCCTGTGGCTATCTCGGGCTGATCGAGGAGCGCGAGCCGCGCGCCGAATGCGTCGGCAACGCCTACCGCGACGAGGACGGCGACGAACTGCCCGAGACGCTCGGCTCGGCACTCGACTTCTTCGAGGAGTCCGAGGCCGTGCGCGCGGTGCTGGGCGAACGCTTCTGCAGCGTCTACGAGTCCGTGAAGCAGCTCGAATACACCGAGTTCCTCCAGGTCATCAGCCCCTGGGAACGCGAGCATCTGCTCCTCAACGTATGAGCCTGCTCTTCGCCAATGATCGCGCCGGCGAATACCCGGCGAGCTATTATGCTGCGACGGCGACACCGCTGGATCCCTTCCCGGCGATCGCGGGCGAGACGCGTGCCGACGTCTGCATCGTGGGCGGCGGCTTCACCGGGCTGTCGGCGGCGCTGCACCTTGCCGAGCGCGGCCTGGACGTGGTTCTGCTGGAGGCCCACCGCGTCGGTTTCGGCGCCTCGGGGCGCAACGGCGGTCAGGTGGGGTCGGGCCAGCGCCTCGAGCAG
>PUNI01000403.1 GCA_003551745.1 Paracoccaceae bacterium
CGTCGGTCACGCGGTAGAAGTGTCCGGCCAGGATGCGCTGCGCCTCGGGGGTGTAGAGCCATTCGAGATAGGCGGTGGCGACCTCCGTGGTGCCGTTGCGCGCGGCCACATCGGCCACCACCGCGACGGGGAAGGCGGCGAACAGGCTGATCGACGGCGTCACCCGCTCGAAGCCGTGCTCGGCATAGGCCGCGGCGATGCCGCCCGTCTCGGCCTCGAAGGTCACCAGCACATCGCCGAGGCCGCGCTCGGCGAAGGTCTGGGTGGCGCCGCGCCCGCCGGTGTCGAAGACCGGCACATTGTCGAAGATCGCCTTGACGAAGGCCTCGGCTGCGTCCTCGTCGCCGTCGTTGTGGGCCAGCGCATAGGCAAAGGCCGCAAGGTAGGTATAGCGCGCGTTGCCGCTGGTGCGGGGGTTGGGGAAGATCACGCTGACATCGTCGCGCGCCAGATCGTCCCAGTCGCGGATGTCCTGCGGGTTGCCCTGCCGCACGAGGAAGGCGGGCAGCGAGAAATAGGGCGAGGCGCCGTTGGGCAGGAGGTCGCGCCAGTCCTCCGGAAGCAGGCCGCCCTGCGCCAGCACTTCGATGTCGGTCTCCTGGTTGAAGGTCACCACATCGGCCGACAACCCCTCTAGGATCGCGCGGGCCTGGCGGGAGGAGCCACCGTGGCTCATGTCGATGGTGACGATGCGGCCCGTGGTCTGTTCCCAGTGCTCGGCGAAGGTGGGGTTGAGCGCCTCGAACAGCTCGCGCGCGATGTCGTAGCTGACGTTGAGCAGGCGGTCCTGGGCGGTGGCGGGGGTCGCCAGGGTCAGGGCGAGGGTGGCGGCAATGGCGGTGCGGGTCATCGGGTGGCCTCCAGTTGCAGGGGTTCGGGTTCTCGGGTGGGCGCGGCGCGGCGCTCGGACGGAAAGACGGTGCCGGCCTCGATGCGCAGCCGCACGCCGGCGCCTTCGGTCAGGTGCGCGGCGTGGACGGCGCGGCGGGGCACATCGGCCTCGGCCTCAGCGCCGTCGGGCCCGCGCAGGATCAGCCGCAGATGGGCGCCGTTGGAGGTGCGCCCGGCGATCTGCCAGGGTGCGCCGGGATCGGCCAGCGGGGTGATGTCCTCGGGGCGGACGAACAGGTCCGCCGCACCGTCGCGCACCGGGCGGCGCGGCAGCGCCGTCAGGTCGAGCCCCGCGCCCTCGGCCCGGCCGGCGTGCATGGTGACCGGCAGCTCGACCGTGGCCCCCATGAAGCGCGCCACGAAGGAGCTGGCGGGGTGGTCGTGGATATCGTCGGCATGGCCGCTCTGCGCGATCCGGCCCGCGCCCATCACCACCACTCGGTCGGCAAGCTCGAACGCCTCCTCCTGGTCGTGGGTCACGAAGATGGTGGTGGAGCCGGTCGCGTCATGCACCCCGCGCAGCCAGCGCCGCAGGTCGCGCCGGATCGCGGCGTCGAGCGCGCCGAAGGGTTCGTCGAGCAGCAGCACCTTGGGCTCGATCGCCAACGCGTGGCCCAGCGCCACCCGCTGGCGCTGCCCGCCCGAGAGCTGGGCGGGGTAGCGGTCGGCAAGATGGGCGATCTGCAGGAAATGCAGCAACTCATCGACCCTGGCGGCAATGGCGGCCTTGCCCGGCCGCTCGCGCCGCGGCGGCACCGTCAGGCCAAAGGCGAGGTTGTCGCGCACGCTCATGTGGGGAAACAGCGCATAGTGCTGGAACACGAAGCCGATGCGCCGGTCGCGGGCGGCAAGGCCCAGCCAGTCGGCGCCGTCGACCTCCAGCCGCCCGGCATCGGGCCACTCCAGCCCGGCAATGATCTTCAGAAGCGTGGTCTTGCCCGACCCCGATGGACCCAGCAGGGCGACAAGCTCACCCTTCTCTACCTCCAGCTCCAGCCCGTGCAGGACATCCGTCCGCCCGAACCGCTTGGTCAGTCCCGATATGCCGATGGACATGGCCGTGCCTTTCTCAATCAAGCCGATGGGTTAGGGAGCGCTCCGCCGAGCCGCAAGCCGGCCGCGGGGGCAGCCCTGCCGCGGAGCCCGGCGGATGTTCCGCGCCGCAGCGAGGGCACCCGACGAGGTTGGGGATGGACCGCCCGCGGGCGTGTCGATGACCCGGCCTGGCCGCATGGCCGGGAAACCTTTCCTTATTCGAGCGGTCTCTCTGCTTCATTCGGAACATTCTGCCGGATCGAGGAGTAGGCTCGACAGACGGGCGGCCTGCTGGCGGATGTCCGGGACCGCCGTGATCTCCCAGAAGCCGGCGCGGCTGACGGGGCCGAGGGCCACGACCCCCGGAAGCGGCGTGCCGTCCGGGCGCAGCACGCGCGCCCGGCCGTCCACCGCCAGCCCGAGGCGCAACGGGTCCAGATTGGCCAACCCCTCGGCTAGCAGCCGTCGGATCACCGGGGCGGCATGGCGCGCCGGGTCGCGACGGACCCCGCGGCAGTCGAGGACGTGATCGAAGCGGCGGACCTCGTCCGTCCCGGCGCCCGGGGGGTGCAGGCGCACCGCGATGGTCCCGTCCGGCCCGCGCGCGGCGCCGAGGAAGGCCGCGCGCCGCAGCAGCACCCGACCGTCTGCCCGCGCCGCCTCCAGCCGTGCGGCCGAGGCCGGCGGCAGGCGGTGGCGGTGAACTTCCCACCAGCTGCAGGCGTGGCGCAGGAAGCGGGCGCGGGCGTCGGTGTCCAGCGCCTGCCACAGCCGCTGCACATGGGGCCGCAGCCCATCCACCACCGAGCGCCAGTCGCCGCCCTGCGCCTCGGTCTCGGCCACGCGCCGGCGCAACCAGCGCAGGGTCGCGCTGACCGGCTGGCCCAGCGGCAGTCCGTCGTCGCCCAGGGCCAGCGGGGCCGCATCGGCATGGGGTTGCGGCAGCAGCCCGCGGCGCGAAACCGCCTCGATCCGCCCCCGGTGGCCGGCTTCGAGCAGGCTGAGCACCTGATCCACCATGGTCAACCCGGTGCCCACGATCAGCACATCGGCGTCCCGGTCGGGCCGCGCCCCCTCCCAGGGCTGCGAGACCGAGCCGCCCGGGTCGGCCTTCGGCAGGGCATGGCCGGTGGCGAGCACCACATGGTCGGCCGACAGCACCTGCCCGCCGGCCAGATGCACCGCCACGCCATGCGGCCCGGGCGCCAGCCGGACGGCC
>PUNI01000505.1 GCA_003551745.1 Paracoccaceae bacterium
CAACGCCTCAGTACATATGCTCGCATAGCCCTTCCCCAATCAGGAGCTTCTCCATCCCGTGCGCCCTAGAGCCCTCGTGGAAGCAGCGACACTCAGCCGTTGCCGCTTTCCAACAGACCGCGGAACCTCCGCTCCAGACACACACGCCGGCTGGACAAAGCGGAGACCCGTCGCCGCAGGCATCTGTACGATTCCCGAATCCGCGGCTTGTTTTCCTCGAAATCAAAGACCTCAAGCGTGACATATCCCCCGTAGCCCTCATCCAACAGCAAGGACAGAATCGCATCCAGTTCCAGGACACCGGATTCCAGCGGCAGATGCGCTTCACCGCGGTTGTTGAAGTCGTGAAGGTGGATGTTGGCCACGTGCGGCAGCACGCTCTTCAGGCGCTCAATGGGCGGCTCGCCATTCTGATACGCATGGCCGATATCAAAGGTACAGCGTATGCCAGGCACAGCGGCTGCAATCTCCTTCAGGTCTTGTGCCGACACCGGATATCCAAGCCGCCGCTGCTCCGAACCATGGATGTTCTCCACGGCCAGGAACTGTCCTGCACGCTCGGCCAGCGGAAGCAAGCTCTCGAGGTTCTCCGCCAGAATCGCCTTCGCATCGACTTCCCTCCGCAAGTAGGGTATGTAGAAGAAACCTCCATGGACGGTGACCCCCCGCGCGCCCAGGGCCTCTCCGAGCGAGATGGTGGCTCGCAGTTCCTTGAGTGTCCAATCACGTATCGCCTGCACCGGCGTGATAAGGGAACTCCACTGGAACGGTGCATGCAGGATGATCTCAATGCCGGACAAGAGCTTCTCAAGTGTCGGCAGCTTCTCGTCCAGCATCCAGTGCACTCCCCTCCACGGCTCCAGCCAGACCTCCCCGAACTCCGCGTCTTGCTGCCGGAAGATGTCGACCCTGTTCTGCCATTGGGTTACATCATCTCCGACAATGCTGATGAGCGCGCCTATTCCGATCTTGAACTCCCTGGCCACCAATGCCTCCTGACAATATGGGGGGGCAGGAGGCGAATCTCCCCCTGCCCCCCTCCTGCCATAAACCGTCATCTACCGTTCCAGCATGCGATCGGTCTAGTTTCCCTTCCAGTAAATCGCCTGGAAGTCATCGATCGGCATACCGAGATGGCGATACCCCCCTACGTTCTCGTTCATAGCCATCAGGGCCCCCATCTCCTGTATCCAGATCGCAGCGACTTCCATCGCGATGTACGTCTGCACGGCCGCGTATATGCCCATCTTCTCAGCAAAGTCTACCGTCTCTCGACCACGCGCGACCAGTTCCCGCAGGAATTCGCTCGTGAAGCGCCAATAGTCCGTGGATCTTCCCTCTTCATCAATTCGCTCGAACCTTGTGCTGAAGCGCCCAGAGGGCTCCAATGCGTGTCCGTGCCCGATAACGGTGGTGTCATAATCAGCCTCGCGGTGAACCTTCTGGAGCCAGCGCCCCCACTCCAGGATCTCAAGGTCGACTTCCACACCAACCCTGGCCCACTGCGCTGCCACGAGCTCACCAGCCCGGCGATGGGGCTCATATGGCTCTGGTAGATACATCGTGATCTTGAAGCCGTCTGGGAATCCGGCATCAGCCAACAGTTGCCGTGCGAGTTCGGGATTATACGGATACATGCCCGAAAGATCAATGTAGTAAGGGCTAGGCGGGCACATCTCCGACCCTACGGGGACTCCCCAATCGGGACGCATCATCACACCCTCGATGACCTCGTACCGATCTGTCGCATGGTATAGAGCGCGGCGCACCCTGACATCGTCGAACGGGGGCCGCTCGTGGTTCAGAGCAACCAGCTGAACGAGGTTCGTCGGCCCAGCATCCACGACGAATCCTGGCGTCTCCATCACGACGAGGGCGTTCTCCGCGATCATGCGGTAAACCATGTCCACCTCGCCGGCAAGGAGTGCCGACATACGTGCTGCCTCGTCCGGAATGTACTTCACAACCACTCTGTCAAGATACGGCAGCCCTTCCTGCCAGTAATCCTCGAACCTCTCAAGCGTGATGCTGTACCCTTCTCGCCACTCAGCGAACTTGAACGGGCCGGTACCGATGGGGTGCGATCCCTGTCTGTCCATGTCGGCTCCAGCAGGGATAATACCTGCTCCCTTCCCAGAGGCCAGCTGGTCAATGAGCGGACCGCCAAGTCCCTCGGTAACGAATTTGACGGTGTATCGATCAACCTCAATGATCTCCTTGACAAAGGCAAACGGGGCTCTGCTTGGGGCTGCGATCTCAGGATCCAGAAGCATATCAAAAGTGAACTTGACGTCGGCGGCGGTCAGCTCCGTGCCATCATGGAAGTACACGCCTTCGCGAAGGTAGAAGGTATACTCAGCTCCTCCCTCCACCTCGACAACACCCCAATCTCTGGCCAGATGGTTCACCAGCTGCCCATCGCCGTCAATGCGGAACAGATGCTCGGTGATGTTGTAATTGACTAGCTTGAATGCTGCATCAGCTGCCGTCTGCAACATGTTCAGCGAGGGTGGCTCGGCCATATCTGCAACTCTGAGCGTTCCACCATATTGCTGTGCTACACCCATGAAGCTCACCATGAGCAACGATGCCACCAACAATGACTTCCACTTCATATTAACTCGCATACACCCTCCATCTCGACGATCCCATACGTCTCGGTAGCTACTCCGAGACACCCAGATAGCATTCCTTCAGCGCAGCTGGCGGTGATATGTTCTTCAACCACCTCCTAAGCCTCACCCTAAGTATACATGTGTGGCAGGACTCTTGCTAACGTCCGAGTTGCCTCGTTGAAAGAGCCGACATTTCCCATTTGGCCTCGTCTTCATGCCCTGAAGCCTCCTCGATGCGCCCGACAGAGCCAGTGTAGCACTTCTTTGCCCCGTGTGACGCGCGTTGGCGCTGCTCTCGACATCCCCAGAGTTCGCTTCCACGGCGCCATGCGGTGAAGAACGGCCTGCCGAGGGACACCTCCCCCATCTTGGCCGAGCTTCTGCTGCCTCCTCTCTTGGTTGAGCCGATCAACCCACGTCATGTCGACACCACAGGGGGTGCTCTCAGCCGCCCGATCCGTTGCAGGATGGCCGCAAAGAGCTGTCGAGATACCGCCACCTCGGCCAGCTGGAAGGTGACGTAGCGTG
>PUNI01000257.1 GCA_003551745.1 Paracoccaceae bacterium
CATCGCCCGACGCCTCGGCGCCCAGCCCGACGGCACGCTCACCCGCTTCGTCTTCTGGACCCCGGAACTCCTGGACCACCGCGTCCCCGAAGGCGACATCTTCCTCGAACTGCTGGACCCGATGGAGCCGGTGGCGCTGACCCGCGCGCGCCAGAGGGTCCGGTTCCGCCGGATCTATCTGCCGATGAAGCGCATCGAGGATATCTGCGTGGCGGCGGTGGATGGCGTGCGTGCCGGCAGTCGCGAGCAGCTGGGGGTCTTCTATGCGATGGCCTGGCAGGATCGCGACGGCGGCTGGCACCGCATCCTCGATCCGCTGGCCGCGTCGCTGCCCTTCGGCCCGATGGCCCCGGCCGAGATCTATGATCTGGCCGAGATGCAGGCCAACCGGGCCGACCGGGACTACTGGGAGGCGCTTCGGGCCGACGCACCGCACAAGTTCGGGCCGGTCTCGAACATCCTGCAGATCCATGTGCCGACCGCCACGGCCGGGGGAACGCTGGCGAGTCTCGCGCGCGAATTCGACCGGCTGTCGGAACGGCTGCGCCGCGACCTGCCGCCGGAGCCCGCAGACGAGCTGCTGCTGGGCTACGACGCGGTGCAGCTTCTGCCCGTGGAGCCGACCACCGTCTACGAGATGGGCCCCGAGTTCTGGCAGGAATCGAACCAGGGCCCCGACGAGGTGACGGTGGAGCTTCTGCATCCCGACACCACCAACTGGGGCTATGACGTGGTCATCGCCGGCATGGCTGCGGTGAACCCGGTGCTTCTGGAGACCGGGCGCCCCGACGAGCTGGGCGATCTCGCCGCCTCGCTCCACAATTTCTCGGCCGGCCCGATACGGCTGATCCTCGACGTGGTGTTCGGCCATGCCGACAACCAGGGCCTGCGCGCGCTCAACCCGCATTTCTTCGCCGGGCCCAACATGTACGGCCAGAACCTCGACTACCGGAACCCGCGCGTGCGGGCGATCCTTCTGGAGATGCAGCGCCGGAAGGTGGATTACGGCGCCGACGGCGTGCGGGTGGACGGCGCGCAGGACTTCAAGTTCTGGGATCCGGCCATCGAGGAGCTGTGCCACGACGACGAGTATCTCCAGCAGATGGCCGATGTCGTGCAGGAGGTGGCCGGCACACGCTATCGGCCGTGGTTCATCTTCGAGGACGGCCGCCCCTGGCCGCAGGAGGACTGGGAGCTCGCCTCCGACTACCGCGCGGTGATCGAGACGCAGGCCGACGACGACGTGTTCCAGTGGGGGCCGCTGACCTTCGCCCACAACACCCCCTTCCTCTACGGCTTCTGGCTGTCGAAATTCTGGCGGATCAAGGAGATGCTGGCGGTCGGCGCGAACTGGATCTCGGGCACCGCGAACCATGACACGCTGCGCCGGGGCACGCAGGTCAACCCCAAGCTGAACATCAATACCCGGCTGGGCGAGACCCAGATGGAGATCCTCGAGAAGGCCTATGACAACCCGGCCGTCTCGATGCTGACCTACATCGCCTTTCCGGGCGTGCCGATGGATTTCCTGAACGCCACCGCGCGGGCGAACTGGGGCTTCATCCGCAACCAGGACGACCGCTATGGCGTGAAGGTGGTGGCCGAGGAGGCGATCTCGCTGAAATGGCAGGTCGACGAATACAGCTATTCCCGCCCCACCTTCTTCCGCCGGCTGAAGGAGATGGGCTACGAGACCCGCGCCGACCTCGCCCGGTTCCTCGAATTCCTGCCCGCGCTGGTCGAGGTCACCGACTACGATCTCGACGAGATCTCGCGGCTTCTGAACGCGGTGGAGCCGGAGCTGGCCGGGCCCGACCGCTTCAGCCCGCATGTGCTCAAGCAGATCGCGCGGGCGTGGATGGACGACATGCACGACTACTGCAACGTCAGCCAGGCGACCTCGCAGCTCGACACCGCGCATGTGGGCTTCATGCGCGCTCTGCGGGAGTTCCGTCGCGCCCAGCCCTGGCTGCGCGACAACTACCGGGACGGGGATCACTTCGATTACGTCAAGCCGATCCGTGGCCGGACCATCTTCACCGCCCTGCGCAACCGGCCCGGCGGCGGGCAGGTGTTCTGCATAACCCACATGGAGGGCGGCGAGACCGACGATTTCGACCCACTGACCCTGCCGATCCCGGGACTGGAAGGCTTCGGCTGGCACCTCGCCCTGCGCACGCCCACCATCGGCAGCGATTATCTCGGTGGGCCAATCACGCTGCGCGACAGCATGGGTCTGGTGTTCACGCGCGATCTCTGACTCTGCGCGCGGGCGCACAGATCCACTGCGGCCTTGCAAGTTTTCTGCAGGATCGCGCACAACCATCTGTGTGGCGACAGCAGGGCCGCCGGCCCTGCCAAGATCAGGAGGACGCCATGACCCGCCCCGTTGCCGGCCTGCACCATGTCACCGCCATCTCCGGCCCGCCCCAGGCCAATGTGGATTTCTACACCGGCCCGCTGGCGCAGCGGCTGGTCAAGAAGACGGTGAACTTCGACGATCCCGGCACCTATCACCTCTATTACGGCGACCATCACGGCAGCCCCGGCACCATCCTCACCTTCTTTCCCTTCGAGGGCGCTGCACCCGGCCGCGAGGGGCCCGGGCAGGCGCGCGACTACTCCTATGCCGTCCCGAAGGGAGCCTTCGACGGCTGGATCGCACGGCTGGGCGTCGCACCCGGCGATGTGTCGGAGCGCTTCGGGGCCCGGGTGGCGCAGCTGACCGACCCGCATGGCCAGCGGCTGGAGCTGGTCGAGACGGAGGGGCAGGGCGATGCCCTTGGCGGGTTTCATGCCGTCACGCTCTGGGTCGACGATCCCGCCCCCACGGCCCGGGTGCTGACCGAGATCTTCGGTTACCGGGAGGTTGGCGAGGAAGCCGACGGCGCCGGCAGCCGGCTGCGGCTGGCCGTGCCCGGCGATGCGCCCGGCCGCATGATCGACATCCTGCACCGCCCCGCGCCCGAGGGCCGGCAAGGCCGCGGCACCATCCATCACATCGCCTTTCGCGCCGAGGACGACGCGATGCAGGACGACATCCGCGAGCGGTTGCTCAGCGCCGGCCACCGGGCCACGCCGCGCATCGACCGGCAGTACTTCAACGCGATCTACTTCCGCGAGCC
>PUNI01000078.1 GCA_003551745.1 Paracoccaceae bacterium
CGATCCTGCTCGCCCGAGCGACGCCGGATCTCGTCAAGCAGTTCGCGGGCGCGGCTCTGAAGGTCCTCGCCGGGCAGCAGGTTCTCTTCCGAGCCCAGACGGCCGAGGCGCCCGATATCGCGCCCCAGCGGGTCCTGCTGTCGGTCCGTTCCGCCCTCGCCCATGGCGGTGTCGGACTCGCCGCGCTCGCCCTGTTCCTCGGCCATCGATTCGGCGAGGCCACGCATGCTGTCGCGCAAGGAGTCGATGGCCTCGGCCTGACGGTCGAGCGCGCCGCGGCCGTCTCCCTCGCGAAGCGCCCGCTCCGCCTCCTCCATCGCACGCCCCGCGTCATCAAGAGAATCGCGCATGGCGTCGCCGCGATCCGTGCCGTCGCCTGGCAGGTCCATTCCGTCGAAGTCGCGCAGCATGTCGCGCAGCGCCTGCTGGCGGTCGGCAAGCGAGGAGCTTCCAGATCCGTCGCCATCGGATCCCTCGCCCGGCTGCTGGCCTTCGCCCTCACCTTCCTGACCCTCGCCGGGTTGCTGCCCGAACTGCTCCTGCAGGTCGCGGAAGGTGTCGTCCGAAAGGCCCTGCTGGTCGCGCAGCGCCTCGCCCAGCCCCTCGAGGGCCTGCTCGCCCGGGGTGCCCTCGCCGCCCTCGCCCTGGGCGACCTGCAGGTTTTCCATCATCTGGCGCAGCATTTCCAGAAGCTCCATGGCCTCGGCCATGCGGCCTTCCTCCATCAGCTCCTGGATCCGGTCCATCAGATCCTGCAGCTGGTCGCCGGTGATCTCGGTCTGCTCTCCCTCGGCGCGCTGCTGCTCGCCGTCCTGCGGCTGCTGGGCGAGCTGGTTGATGTAGTCGCGCATGGCTTCGCGCAGCTCGGCCATCAGCTCCTCGATCTCGCTCTGGTCGGCGCCGCGGCGCATGGCCTCCGACAGCCGCTCCTGCGCGCGGCGCAGCCGCTCGGCGGCGTCGGCCAGATCGCCATCCTCGATCAGCAGCGCGATTTCCCACAGCGCGTCCGCCACCTCGTCACGCTGCTCACCGCTCAACCCCGACTCGAGCCCGGATTCGAGCTGGCGGATCGCGGTGCGCAGCAACAGAAAGGCCCGTTCGCTGCGCAGCTCGCCATCCTCGGGCCGATGGGTCAGCGCGCGCAGCACCTCGGACACCCGCTCGGCGGTGTCGCGCGACCAGAGCAGATCGCGGCGCATCTCGATCACCGCCGAGGCCATCGGATCGAAGAACCGACGGCCGGGCAGCGTCACGGTGCGTTCCTCGCTCTGCCCGCTCTGGCCGATGGCGTCGGTCACCGTCAGGCGTACGGTGACCGGCATGTTGGCCCAGGGGTGCTCGGAGACATCGTCGATGAGCGCCTCGATGAACTGCGACCGATCCCCGGCCAGCGGCATGGGCAGGTCGAGCCGCAGCGGCTCGCGCGGCTCGGGCTCGGTTCCCAGTCCATAGCGGCGGTCCACGGCGTCGAGGTCGAGATCGATGACGGCCTCGCCGGCCGTCACCCCGTAGTCGTCGCTGGCCTCGAATTCCTGACGCAGCGCGCCGCCGGTCTCGCGGGTCATGGCCCCGCGCAGGCGCACCGCGGGCGGCGCGTCGGCTTCGGCGGTGATCTCCCAACTGCGCCCGCCGGGCCCCTGCACGGCGATGCGTCCCGACTGCTCGACGGCGAATTCATGGGACGGGGCGCCCGGCTCGTCGAGTGGGCCATCACTCCCCGACACCGATTCGGCCATCGTCAGCACGCCGGACTGGCCATAGAGGCGCACGGTGACGCGGCTGCCCTCGGGCACGCGCAGCGTCGGCCGGTCGATCTCGTTGAGATAGAAGCTGGGCCGGCCGGTGTAGACGGGCGGCTGGATCCACGCCTCCCAGGCCGTGCCGGCCGCCTCGGCCTCGAAGCGCAGCGGCGCCGGGGCCAGTTCGGCCAGCTCGCCGACCCGCCAGAGCGAGCCGAACAGAAGCGCCATCACCAGACCGGTCAGCGCCACATAGCGCAGCGCGAAGGGGTCTCGCGCCGCCAGCGCAAACCTCGGCCGTGCCGCGCGCGCGGCGGCGGCCCGCTCGGCCATCCGCTCGACATGGGCCCGCCACACCTCGGCGGAGGCGCCATCGCCCGCGCCCACCGCCTGCCGGTCGGCCAGCGCGGCGATCGGACGGCCCGGCAGGGTGGCATCCAGCCGCTCCAGAGCCTCTCCCAGTCTGGGCCAGCGAAAGTGGCGCAGCCCTGCCACGACGAACCAGCCAACCGCCCCGAGCCACAGCGCACCGCCACTCCAGACGGCCTCCACGGGCAGCGCCGCCGGCACCCCGAAGGCAAGCAGTGCGATGAGCACGAAGAGCAGCGTCCAGACCGGCCAGAAGGCCCGTGCGAAGCGTTCCGCGAAAAGCCCCGCCCAGGTCAGCCGCAGGGGCGTCTTGAGCCGGTTCAACGCGGCTGCGATGCGCAGATCGCCCTCGGTCATGCCCTAGGCACCGGTCGGGCGGGGAGGCAGATCAAAACCATTGGGGTAGGGTATCGCGGGCGAGCATCTCGTCAAACGTCGGGCGGCGGCGAATGACGGCGAATTGATCGCCGTTCACCATGACCTCTGGCACCAGCGGACGGGCATTGTACTCCGACGCCATGACCGCGCCATAGGCACCGGCCGAGCGGAAGACGACCAGATCTCCTTCGGCGACCGGCGGCAGCGGACGGCCGCGGGCGAAGGTGTCGCCGGTCTCGCAGACCGGGCCGACCACGTCGAACACCCGCTCGGGCGCGGCCTCGGCCTCGCGCACCGGCACGATGTCGTGCCAGGCGCCATACATGGCCGGGCGGATCAGGTCGTTCATGGCGGCATCGAGGATCACGAAGTCGCGCCCCTCGCCTTCCTTCACATAGACGACCGCGGCGAGCAGCACCCCGGCGTTCCCCGAGATCAGCCGGCCCGGCTCGATCTCGATCTCGCAGCCGAGATCGCCCACGGTGCGCTTGATGAGCGCGCCATAGTCCATCGGCAGCGGCGGGATCTCGTTCGAGCGTGCGTAGGGGATGCCGAGGCCGCCGCCCAGATCGAGCCGCTCGATGACATGGCCATCGGCGCGCAGGGCGCGGGTGAGATCGGCAACCTTCCGGTAGGC
>PUNI01000332.1 GCA_003551745.1 Paracoccaceae bacterium
CGCCCGGGATCTTCTCGCCCTTGGCGAGGACCCGGCCGCGCCAGGGGAGGCCGATGTGCTGCTCGCCGAGGCCGAGGCCGTGCTGGCCGCGCCGGAGTTGCGGTTTCTCTTCGCGCCGGAGGCGCTGGCCGAGGTCGAGATCGCCGCCGATCTCGGCGGGCGGCGCCTTCTCGGCACCATCGACCGGCTGATCGTCGGTCCCGACGGCGTTCTGGCGGTCGACTGGAAGTCCAACGCCGAGATCCCGGCGCGGCCGGAGGAGGTGCCGGAGGGGCTCCTGCGCCAGATGGCGGCCTATGCGCATGCGCTGGCGCAGGTCTATCCCGGCCGTGCCGTGGAGGTGGCGCTTCTGTGGACGCGCGCGGCGCGGCTGATGACGCTGCCCGAACCGCTGCTGGCGGCGGCACTGGCGCGGGCCTGTGGCGCGGCCGGGATTGACCTGCCTGCGGCCCGTCCATAGGTAGCGTCGCAGATCTGGACAGGAGACAGCATCAATGCCGACCGTTCCCGTGACCGACGCCACCTTCGACGCCGAGGTGAAGCAATCCGACCTGCCGGTGGTGGTCGATTTCTGGGCCGAGTGGTGCGGCCCCTGCAAGCAGATCGGCCCTGCGCTGGAGGAACTCAGCGAGGAATATGCCGGGCGGATCAAGATCGCCAAGGTCAACGTCGACGAGAACCCCTCGACCCCGGCGCAGCTCGGCATCCGCGGCATCCCGGCGCTTTTCCTGTTCAAGAACGGCGAGGTGGTGTCGAACAAGGTGGGCGCCGCGCCGAAGGCCGCGCTGCAAGGCTGGATCGACGGCGCCCTCTGATCGACCGGTGGGGCCGCAAGGGCCCTGCCGCCTGCGGGAGCCTTCGATGAGCAGCGCGTTTCCAGGCTGGCACGGCACGACCATCCTTGCGGTGCGCAAGGGCGGCTGCGTGGTCGTGGCCGGCGACGGGCAGGTCAGCCTCGGCCAGACGGTGATCAAAGGCAGCGCCCGCAAGGTGCGCCGCCTGACACCGGGCGGGCATGAGGTGGTGGCCGGCTTCGCCGGATCGACGGCCGATGCGTTCACGCTTCTGGAGCGGCTGGAGAAGAAGCTCGAGGCCGCACCGGGCCAGCTGCAGCGTGCCGCCGTCGATCTGGCGAAGGACTGGCGGACCGACAAGTATCTGCAGAAGCTGGAGGCCTTCCTCATCGTCAGCGACGGGCGCGAGCTTTACGTCATCACCGGCGCCGGCGACGTGCTGGAACCGGAACACGACGTGACGGCAATCGGCTCGGGCGGCATGTATGCGCTTGCCGCCGCCCGGGCGCTGATCGACACGGAGATGGACGCCGAGACCATCGCCCGCCGCGCCATGGCCATCGCCGCCGACATCTGCGTCTACACCAACGGATCGCTGACGGTGGAAACCATCACGGGCTGATCCGCCGGCAGGAGGCCGCATGACCAATCTCACCCCCCGCGAGATCGTCTCGGAACTCGACCGCTTCATCATCGGCCAGGCCGAGGCCAAGCGCGCCGTCGCGGTCGCGCTGCGCAACCGCTGGCGGCGCAAGCAGCTCGACCCGGCGATGCAGGAAGAGGTCTACCCGAAGAACATCCTCATGATCGGCCCAACCGGCGTCGGCAAGACCGAGATCTCGCGGCGTCTGGCGAAACTCGCCCGCGCGCCGTTCCTGAAGGTCGAGGCCACCAAGTTCACCGAGGTCGGCTATGTCGGTCGCGATGTCGAGAGCATCATCCGCGATCTCGCCGAGGCTTCCGTCACCATGACCCGCGCATTCATGCGCGACGAGGTGAAGGCCCGCGCCGAAGCGAATGCCGAGGAGCGCGTGATCGACGCCATCGCCGGCGAGAACGCCCGCGACCAGACCCGGGAGATGTTCCGCCGCAAGCTGCGCGCGGGCGAGCTTGGCGATACCGAGATCGAGATCGAGGTCGCCGATCCCGGGCCCGCCTTTCCGATGATGGAGATCCCCGGAATGCCCCCCGGCGGGGGTGGCGGCATGAACCTGGGCGATCTGCTGGGCAAGGCCTTCGGCGGGCGGCGCACGCGCAAGCGGATGACGGTGGCGTAAAGCTATGACGTGCTCGTCAGCGACGAGGCCGACAAGCTCCTCGACGACGAGACGGTGAACCGCGCGGCGCTCGAGGCGGTGCAGGAGAACGGAATCGTCTTTCTGGACGAGATAGACAAGCTCTGCGGCCGCGACGGGGTGCGGGGCGCCGAGGTCAGCCGCGAAGGGGTGCAGCGCGACCTCCTGCCGCTGATCGAGGGCACGACCGTCTCCACCAAATACGGCCCCGTGAACACCGACCACATCCTCTTCATCGCCTCCGGGGCCTTCCACGTCGCCAAACCCGCCGACCTGCTGCCCGAACTGCAGGGCCGGCTGCCGATCCGGGTGGAGCTGCGCGCGCTCACCGAGGCCGATTTCCTGCGCATCCTGACCGAGACCGAGAACGCCCTGACCCGTCAGTACGCGGCTCTGATGGCGACCGAGGAGGTGGCGGTGCAGTTCACCGACGACGGCATCGCCGCGCTCGCCCGCATCGCCGCCGAGGTGAACCGGGCCGTCGAGAACATCGGCGCACGTCGGCTCTACACGGTGATGGAGCGGGTTTTCGAGGAGCTGTCCTTCACCGCGCCGGACCGCACGGGCGAGACCGTGACGGTCGATGAGGCCTTCGTCGAGAAGCATCTGGGCGAGCTCGCCCGCTCCGCCGACCTCAGCCGCTACGTCCTGTGATGCGGTGCCGTTCCTCACGAGGGCCGCTGCGCCGGCGACCCGGACGGCGGGGGTGCTCCGGTCGATGTTGAACGTCGCCCGGTGACGGGCCGACGAGGTGCCGACGCGCGCAGCGCGGTGCCGTCCGGGTGTAAAGGCTGACACCGCACCGGCGACCGGTCTGGACCCGGCGCGTCCGGGTCGGGGCCGGCGCTGTCCGTCCCGCACTGGAGACGTGCCGTGTCCTGCGGCCGTCCGGGCCGCATGCCGGGACGGCTTCGGCGATCTTCAGAAGCTGTGTCATACTAACCCGCGGTGAGTATGACTCTTGAGGGGGATTCCTCTTTCAGGGGGATCGTGATTCACCATGGAGACCAGAGAGAGGTTATTCATGGCGGCAG
>PUNI01000347.1 GCA_003551745.1 Paracoccaceae bacterium
ACTGGCGGGACGCGGCGAGCTTCGCCTGCGCCGAGTGACCCTTTCGCCCCGTCCGCGGGATGGCGGAGGGGGAAGCTGCCGCCGGGGCGCAAGGCTCCGGCGGCGCGACCTCAGCGGGCCAGCGCGCGCTGGAAGGCCGGGCGGGCCTGCATCCGTTCGAGATAGCTGCCGAGTTTCGGCACCGTGATCGGGAACTTCGCCGTCCGCGCCCACACACCGCAGTGGGTCAGGATGATGTCGGGCACGGTCATCTCGGCGCCCATCAGGAACGGGCCGTCGCCCATCCGCTGCGCCAGCGTCTTTTGGCTGTTGCCGAACTCCCATTTCAGCGAGTCCTTGACCGCCGACTGCCGCAGCTCCTCGGGCAGGATGAAGCTGTGCCGTGCGGCCATCCACAGCGCTGCGTCGAACTCGTCGAGCAGGAACTGCGTAAGGCTGTCCTGCCGGGCGCGGTCGAGGGTGCCGGCGGGATAGGTCAGCGCACCATGCTTGTCGGCGAGATACTGGATGATCGCGGTCGAATCGGTGATGGGCGTGCCATCCTCCACCAGCACCGGCACCTTGCCGGCCGGGTTGAGGTTGGTGACGCCCGGCGAGCGCGGGCTGGCCGGCACATGCTCGTAGGGCTGCTCCAGCTCCTCCAGCATCCACAGCACGCGGGCGGTACGGCTCTGGGTGCTGCCGATCACCGTGTACATGGGCAGACCCTCCTCATCGGAAAACGTCGGCGCCGCGGGTCTCAGCGCGGCGCCAGCGTCGCGATGCGGATGAGCGCGCGCTCCATCACCGCCATCGCCGGGGCCCGCGCCGTCGAGCGCAGCGCGAGGTCGGCGTCGACCAGCGTGCCGAGCGCGGTCTCCAGATTGCGCAGGTTCCAGGCCCGGGCCTGGCGCTGCATCCGGTCGCGGGCCCTGAAGTTGCGCACCGGGGCGAGATGCCGGGCCGCGTTCGCCGGATCGGCGGCCGCCGCGTGCAGCAGCCGGAAGTGCCGCCCCGCGCCGATGCACAGCGCAACCGGCGTCACCCCCTGCGCCGCGAGTCGGCGCATGACCGGGGCAATTTCCGACCGCCGGGCCTCGGCGGCGAGGTGCAGCGCCTCGTCGAGCCCGGCCTCCACCGACAGCGGGGCACAGGCCGCGACATCCTCGGGCGTCAGCGGACGCGGGTCGCCGTGCTTGTAGAGCGCCAGCTTCTCCAGCGTCTGGCGAAAGTCGCCGGGCTCGAGCGCCAGCGCCAGCGCCATCAGATCCTCGGCCACGCCGGGATCGGGCGGCGCCAGCCCGGCCGCGCGCAGCATCGACTCCACCTCTCCGCGCCCAGGCGGATCGGCGTAGAGCGCCAGCGCATGGGCCGCGCGGTGCCCCTCGAAGAGTTTGCGCAGCGCCGAGGTGGGCTTCAGAGCGCCCGCCGTCACGACCAGCCGCGCATCGCCCGCCCGCCAGTCCTCGAGCACCGTCTTCAGCACCGGAGCGAGGGCATCGCCGGCTTCCTCCACCACCACCGCGCGGGGGCCGGGAAAGAAGCCCTGCGCCTTCACCGCATCGGCCAGCGCGGCGGGGTCGCGGCGCAGATCGGCGCCCGCCAGCCGCACCAGCCGCATTTCCGCTGCGGCCTCCGGGCCGGTGAAGGCCGCCGCCGCCTCCACGCGCCGGTCGGCCACGCGCATCGGATCGGCGCCGTGGATCAGAACCCCGGGGCAGTCCGCCGCCGGCTGCGCGAAGACCCGTCCGGCCTCGCGCGCGGCCAGCTTCATGCCGCGCTCCAGTCGGAGGCGGTGAGGATCAGCTCGGCCACCAGATCGTCGGCCAGCATCCGCATCAGACGACGCCGGGCATCTTCCTGCGCGGCGCGGTTGGCCAGCGGTGTCGAAGTTCGCGAATAACCGGCGAAGTTGCGCAGCGTGCCGGATTGCAGCACCCCGGCCGCGCCCGGCTTGCGGATCTGATAGCGCAGCGTGCCGGCCACCTGGCCCCGGCTCTCGCCGATACCCCGCACCCGGGCCAGCGTCTGCTCGCGCAGGCTGAGCGCATAGGACAGCTCGAAGGCGTCGGGCCCCGGTGCGCCCAGCCGCTCCTCCAGCCGCGCCACGAGTTCGAAGCCGGCGCTGTCGGTGGGATCCTGAGCGCGGATGCGCCCGCGCAGGGCCGCCGCCGATCGTCCCCGCCCCAGCGCCGGGCTGAAGCCGCAGCCCCCGGCCAGCGGCAGCGCAGCCAGCGCCAGCAGCACACCGCGACGGTCAGACCACGACATTGACGATGCGCCCCGGCACCACGATCAGCTTCTTCGGCGCCGCGCCGGCGAGGGCCTTCTGCACGGCCGAATCGGCCATCACCGCGGCCTCGATCTCGTCCTTGGCCGCCTCGCGGGCCACCGCGATCTCGGAGCGCCGCTTGCCGTTGATCTGGATCGGCAGGGTGATCGTGGCCTCGACCAGCAGCGCCGGGTCGGCCTCGGGCCAGCGCGCGGCCACCACCAGCCCCTCGCCGCCGGTCAGCGCCCAGACCTCCTCGGCCAGATGCGGCACCATCGGCGCCATCAGCTGCGCCATGGTGCGCAGCGCCTCGGCCATCACCGCGCGGGACGCGGCCGAGTCGCGCACGGCGTTGCTCAGCGTATAGAGCGCGGCCACCGACTTGTTGAAGGCGAAGCCCTCGATTCCCTCGGTGACGTCGCGGATCGCCCGATGGGTGGCACGCTGCAGGGCGAGATCGTCGTCCGGGCTGCCGGTCCCGGCTGCGGCGTCGAGCTCGGCCGCCAGCCGCCAGACTCGCGAGAGATGCCGATAGGCGGCCTCCGCCCCGGCCGCCGTCCATTCCACGTCGCGCTCGGGCGGGCTGTCGGACAGGATGAACCAGCGCGCGGTGTCGGCCCCGAAGGCGCGGACGATGTTGACCGGATCGACCACGTTCTTCTTCGACTTCGACATCTTGGCCGAGGGGACCACCTCCACCGCCGCGCCGCTGGCCTTCAGCTTGCCGTCTTCCACGTCTTCCGGCAGATGATAGACGGGCCGGTCGCGGCCATCCCGGGTCATGTAGATCTCGTGCGTGACCATGCCTTGCGTGAACAGCGCCCCGAAGGGCTCGCGGCAGTGCTCGGGCAGGTGGCCGGTGCGGATCAT
>PUNI01000149.1 GCA_003551745.1 Paracoccaceae bacterium
GCAAAGCGACCCGTCGCGCCGCCACCGCCACTACTGAAGGGCAACCCCTAGCGGGGCTCAAACCCTGGCGAGACATTGCCACCCCCCACCCCGATGTTGCCTCTGGCCAGTACCAGCAAGCTGAATTTGCCGCCGATCTCTGGGAAGTGTATTGCGATCGCGGCTCCGACGAATATCGAGACCCGACCGAGTTCTACAAGCGCACCTTTCTCACCGAGGGCCTGCGCCAGTTGCTCAGCAATGCCCTACTGCGTCTCAGTGGGCAAGTTGCCGACCCTGTCATCGAGCTACAGACCAACTTTGGGGGGGGCAAGACCCACGCCATGCTGGCGCTGTACCACCTCTGCATGGGGGTGCACGCCCAAGACCTTCCGGGCATGGAGACCATCTTTCAAGATACCGAAATTGAGCAGCCGCCTCAGAACGTTAACGTAGCGGTGCTAGTGGGCAACAAAATCTCTCCGGGGCAGATTCACCACAAAAAAGATGGCACCGCTATTCGCACTCTTTGGGGCGAAATGGCTTACCAATTGGGTGGCAAAGAAGCCTACGAGATGATCCGTGAAGCCGACGAAACGGCCACCAACCCCGGCGATGCCCTCAAAGACTTGTTCGACCGATATTCTCCCTGCATGGTTCTAATCGATGAGTGGGTGGCCTACGCTCGCCAGCTCCACGACCATAAAGACCTACCTGCCGGAGATTTCGATACTCACTTTACCTTTGCACAAACTCTCAGCGAGTCGGCTAAAAATGCGAAGAGTACGCTGTTGGTCGTCAGCATCCCGGCCTCTGAAATCGAAATTGGCGGCGAACGGGGCAAAGAAGCGCTAGACCGGCTGAAAAATGCCATTGGCCGGGTCGAATCGCCATGGCGACCTGCCAGCGCCGAAGAAAGTTTTGAAATTGTTCGCCGTCGCCTGTTTCAGACCACCACCAACCGCGAACTGTTTGTTGATCGCGATGCCGTGGTCACCGCCTTTGCCGAAATGTATCGCACTCAGCCCCAGGAGTTTCCCTCCGAATGCCGGGAGATCAGCTACAAACAGCGGATGCTCGACGCCTACCCCATTCACCCAGAGCTGTTTGATCGCCTTTACTCTGACTGGTCTAGTCTGGAAAAATTTCAGCGTACCCGAGGGGTTCTGCGGCTCATGGCCAAGGTTATCCACGCCCTCTGGGAAAGTGGAGACAAGAACCTGCTGATTATGCCTGGGCACATCCCCATCAGCGATGCCCAGGTGCAGCCAGAGATGACCCGTTATCTAGAAGACAACTGGCCACCTATTCTGGAGCGGGATGTGGATGGCCCCAATTCGTTACCTAAAACTCTTGATGCTCAAAACCCTAACCTGGGTCGCTACTCGGCGTGTCGTCGGGTAACCCGCACAATTTATCTGGGGTCGGCCCCGACCCTGCAAGGGGCTAACCGAGGGGTCGAAGACCGGCGCATTAAGCTGGGCTGCGTACAGCCTGGAGAAAGTGTTGCCACATTTGGCGATGCCCTCCGCCGCTTAACTGACCAGGCCACCTATCTCTACGTAGATGCCAACCGCTACTGGGTCTCTACCCAGCCCAACGTTACCCGTACCGCCCAAGACCGCTCTGAGCAAATTCTTTCAGACAAAGACACCGTCTGGGAAGAGATTACCCGACGGCTCAATCACCAGGCCCGCCGACGAGAAGACTTCTGTGCGGTTCATACGGCCCCTGCCTCATCGGCAGATATCCCAGACGACCCCACTGATGGCATCCGGTTGGTGATCTTAGGCCCCCAGCAGTTTCACAGCCGTTTGGTGGAAGATAGCCCGGCCCGTCAATGGGCCGAAGATGCCCTTAGCCACAAGGGAGCTAGCCCCCGCTACTACAAAAACATGCTACTATTCTTAGCCGCTGACAAGGCTAAGCTGGAAACCTTGGAGCGAGTCACAGCTCAGTACCTGGCATGGAAATCCATCATTGCCGATAAGATGACTCTCAACCTAGATCCGTTTCAGCAAAAACAAGCTGAGACCAAGGTAGAAGACTCAGATAAATCCGGCGATGCGTTACTCAGTGAAGCCTATCAATGGGCACTCGTGCCCGATCAACCCGACCCTCAAGGCGGCGTTAAGTGGACTGAAATTCGCATTCAGGGTCAAGACTTGCCGATCGCTCGTGCTAGCCGCAAGCTGATTCACGAAGAGCATCTCATCACCCATTACTCCGCCAGTCGGCTTTGCATGGAAGCCCTCGATTCCTTTCTGTGGCGAGACAGTAACCACCTTGACCTAAAAAAACTTTGGGATTACCTCGCCCAGTACCTCTACCTGCCCCGGCTCAAGTCGGCTCAGGTGTTGCTCGATGCCGTTCAGGCAGGTGTTTCTAACCTACTTTGGGCCGAAACCTTTGCCTATGCCGAAGGTTGGGATGACTCCAGACAACGTTATCAAGGGCTGCGAGCAGGCCAGTTCATTACCCCCGCCCTCAGCAGCCAAAGCCTGCTGGTCAAACCTGCGATCGCCCAGCAGCAGCTTGATGCCGAAGAGACCGAACGCAGGCGCATAGAAGCGGAAAGGGCCAATAACCAGGGGCAGTCCGGAGGCTACACAGCGACAGATATCGTTGCTCCAGGCGGCACATCCGTCGTTTCTGACTCTACAGATGGTTCCACTACTGTTGTAGTCGAAAAGAAAATCACCCGGTTCTTTGGTTCAACCAATCTTGACCCCGTCCGCTGCAAGCGCGATTTTGATCAGGTGGCTGATGCTGTACTGCAACACCTGATCGGCCAAGTAGGTGCCAACGTGTCGATCCGCATCGAAATCGAAGCCAGTGCTGCCCAGGGGTTTTCCGAGTCAGTTATGCGTACCGTCACCGAAAACGCCAACACGCTCAAGTTTTCAGCCCACGAGTTTGAGGAGGATTGACCCCACACCCCGACCTACATCGCATGAGGTTTAGAGAAATACTTCACCAACATCCTCATCAATTCACCCGGCTGACATTGCAGCGGCCTTTCGGGAGTCGGGGCGGGCAGAAAATCAGTCCACTCAAAGATTTCAGCAAAGCCACACATATGCATCTGCTGAAGCATCGCTTGAATCGCTTCCCGAGACCCGATCACCAAAAGCTTTACC
>PUNI01000163.1 GCA_003551745.1 Paracoccaceae bacterium
ACTACGGGAAGGACGTCCGTTCCACCATATTTCCGCATGGTAGAGGCGTTGGCTCCACCTTGTTGGGGCAAGACTACGCTCATTCGACATGCGGCTGGTTTTCTGCGTGGTGACTGGCGACTGAGATCTCAGCACACGGTGCCTCAGCACCTTAAAAGGTTCTCACTGAGCACCGGTTCCTTTCATGCGGCACTAGCGTATTATGAATCTCTCGATAATGTTGATGCTGATCGATTGGAAGGCTTGCGCCGTCGCGCGGCTCAGAATTGGGCAATGCTCAACTCAGTTGCCGACGAAGACGTTGCCTTTCTGATTGATCAGGGCGTGTGCCGCTCCTTTGCAAAGTATCTTGATTGCGTTGATGATCTCGCGGCGACCACATTCCTGCAGCGGCGCGCTGTCGTCCTGCTAACCGCCGATGATCCTGATGCTGTTCTGCCACGGCTTGCCATGCGCTGGATGGAGGCCCGTCGGCAGAGGCGAGCGAGAATGGCAGGCTACAGCCATTGCGGGTGTGTGGCAGAAATTCGGGAGATAGTTGAAGCGCGTAAGGCCGAGGTGGAAAGATTGGCAGACCGGATCGCGTCGCTTGGCGTGCCGCTGTTGCGTTTGCCGATAGACGAGCCTGCGGGCGAGACTGCAAGGCGCCTCATCCATTTCGAAAACGTTCTATTCTCGATGTATCGCCCGGCTTACGATGTGGCATCTTATGGCTAGCTGTCACATCCCGCGTGATTGTAAACGCGCTTCCTGAACAGCTCGGGCTTTTGGCGCTGCCAGTCCTTGAGGGCGTTGATGGGCGTCCGACCCTTCAGGGCTGATTGCGGGAGCTGGCTGTTGTAGAGGTGGATGTAGCGCAGGAGGGTCTGTTCCAGGTCCTCGCCGCTCTGGAAGCGGTGGCTCTGCAAGACGTCCTCGATCCGGCCGTTGAAGCGTTCGACCATGCCGTTGGTCTGGGGGCGCATCGGGGGCGCTAGGCGGTGCTCGATGCCAAGCTCAGCGCAGAGCAGGTCGAACTCGTGCTGTCCGGTAGCAGCGCGCTTACGCAGGCCGAAGAGCCGGTCGGTGAAGGCCTTGCCGTTGTCTGTGAGCACCTTGGTGATCTTCATCGGCGCCGCGCGCTCCAGATCGCGCAGGAAGCGGCGCGCGTTGGCCGCGGTCTGCGCCGGATAGATGCGCACGAAGACCCACCGCGTCGCCCGGTCGATGGCCACGAAGAGGTAGCGGCGGCGGTCCTCGTCCGCCATTTGCGGCAGGTACTTGATGTCGACGTGCAGGTAACCCGGCTCGTAGGCCTTGAAGGTGCCGTGCGCGGGCTTCGGCTCCTTCGGCTTCAGCGCCTGCAGGTTGCCCACCCCATGCCGCCGGAGGCAGCGGTCGAGGCCCGAGCGCGAGACATCAGGATTGAGGAACTCGTGCACCACGGCCAGCAGGTCGTCGAGCGGCAGAAGAAGTGCCTTGCGCAGCGCTACCGCGACCGCCTCCTGCGGCGGCGTCAGGGTCGTCTGCAAGCGATGTGGCGTGTGGCTCCGGTCGTGGACGTCGTCTCGCCCCCGCCACTTCCACACTGTTTGCTCGGAGATCCCATAGCGCTCGGCCACCATCCACGCCGGCTCTGTGCTCGCCTGGATCGCGGCCCGGATCTTTGGAGTGGTCGTCGCCTGCTTGTGCAGAGAGATCAGCATGCCCGCACCCCCTCCTGAACCTCGCGCAGGATAGATCTTGCCATGAACAGGGCGGAACGGCGAGGGTCTATGTGATCATCCGGGATGGAACACCTAGCGGCCTCCCGGGTCCAAGATGCATATGTTGCTACGGGCTGACTGAGTGGGCGCATGCTGCAAACCAACCGGTTATATGTTATATTATCTCACATCAGAGATCTAAGAGTTGCAGGACGCCCATGTCCCGCAAATCCGGCCGCAATACGGATGGCACCTTCGCGCCAGGCAATCCCGGCAAGCCAAAGGGCGCCCGGCACAAGGCCACCCGCGCCGTTCTGGCGCTGCTGGATGGCGAGGCCGAGGCGCTTTCCCGCCAGGCCGTGACAATGGCCCTGGACGGCGACGCCACGGGCCTGCGGCTCTGCTTGGAACGCATCGCGCCGCCCCGCAAGGATGCGCCCGTGCCCTTTGCCCTGCCGCCCATGCAATCCGCCCGGGATGCAGCACAGGCCGCCAGGGCGGTGTTGGCGGCTGTGGCCGAGGGCGAGCTGACCCCGACGGAGGGGGCGCACGTCATGGGCCTTGTGGAAACCTACCGCCGCACGCTTGAGACGACAGAACTCGAAGCCCGCGTGGCGGCGCTCGAAGGGGGCGGCAATGGGGCTTAGGGCGCGGCTGGCGCGGCTCGAAGCCTGCGCCCCGGGCGCGGCCGACACTGTGGCGCGGGATGCCGCCGTCTTTGTCGACCGGATTGCGGCGCTCTGCGCCCGCATCGAGGCGGGCGACGACCTCGCGGACCGCCCGGGTGCAGCGTCCGCCGAGCGCTACTGCCGCGCACTGTTGCGGGGTGACGGCGAGATGGCAGACGGCATCATCGCCACGGTGACAAAGGCGCGGGCATGACCCTGCGGCGCCGGCTCGACCGGCTCGAAGCGCGCCACGGCGACTCGGGCCTGCCTGACCGGCTGGTGTTATTCACCGTGTTCGTGCCCATGCCGCCCGAGGGCGAGGCCCCGGGGCCGGGCGAGGCAGGGCACGCCCTGGTCATTCCGAAGCTGGGCGGCCCGGCCGTGACGCTCTGGCGAGATGACGGCGAGACCGAAGCCGCCTTTCGCGCCTGCGCCGAGGCTGCGCTTGGACGGCGGCCGGCACGCACGTTGATGCACCCCCCTGGCAACCCCTGCCCCTAGCGGGGCCACGCAGTTGGGAAAGACCCTTGCGCCAAGCCGCCGGGAAGGACCCGGGACGGGGGCGGGCTCGAAAGTCTGGGCAACCTCGAAGCGGGAACCGGTGTTGCTGGCGGGCGCGAACGCTAACCCAGCTTTCCCACGCGCGCGCGCAAGGCACCCCGGGGGCGGGCTCGAAAGTCTGGCGCGGCTCGACTGGGGACCGATGGCCCCGCCGCTTGTGTGCATCCTCAATTCAAAAAATCGGCCCGGTGACCGGCGCCG
>PUNI01000601.1 GCA_003551745.1 Paracoccaceae bacterium
ACGGTCAGCGCCTGGCGTTCGCAGGGCGACAGGGCCCTGAAGGTCTCGCCGGCGATCGGCCGCCGCCTGGCGCCAAGCCGCGAGGTGGTGCTGGAGCTGACCGCCGAGCCCGGCCGGAGCCGCGGGACCCGCGGCCTCACCGTCGCCCTGTGGCAGCAGTTCTGAACCGGTTGCGGGGGCGCCCATCCCCGCGCAGATTGATGGGCTGGCGCGCAACAAGGACGGGGGCAGGGAGGACCGGCGATGTCGCTTTTTCTGGTGGCCATTCTGGGTGCAATCGCGGGCTATCTCGCCGCCCGTGCCATGGGCTTTCCCGTGGATCCCTTTGTCGGGGTCGGCGTGGGCATGATCGGGGCCGTCCTCGGCATCATGGTGCTGCGGCTTGCGCTCAGCATCGTCAACACCGCCGCAACGCTGGTCGCGGCTGCGGCCGGCACGCTGGCGCTGATCTGGCTCTGGCGGGTGTTCGTCGAACGCCGCTAGCGGCGCGGATGGCGCGCCTCGCAGGCCGCGAGTGCCTGCCGCGTCTGGGCCTGCAACTCGGCCCGGCGGGCCTGCAGCGTGGCCAGCTTGCGCCTCTCGGCTGCGCGGTCGACCGCGACGGGGCGCTCCCTGACGGTCGGCTCGGTGCCGGTGCAGAACAGGAACGGGTCGCTCGGCGCGATGCAGAGGTCGAGCCGGGTGCGCACGCCGGGCTCGCGCACCACGGTGAATCCGCGGGCGATGTTGGTCTCGGTCTCGGCGATCAGGGCCTCGACGGTGCGCAACTCGGAGGTTGCCTCGCGCACGCAGCGGTCGCGCGGATCGCCGCAGGCCGCCAGCAGGGGCAAAGCGGCGACAAGCAGAAGGGCAGGGCGCATAGGCGGGCTCCACAAGGCATGCGTCGACATAAGGGCTCGGCGGCGGAGTTCCAACGGCTGGTGCACGACGGTATGGCAAGCCCGCACGGAAGTTGCTAGGCCCGGGGAGAGCCGGAACGAGACCGCGGAGGGGCCATGACCGAGATGTTCGATGACCGCAAGGCGCGCGCTGCCGGCTGGTTCCGGGAACTGCGCGACGCCATCTGCGACGCCTTCGAGGCGGTCGAGGATGCCCACAGGACCGGCCCCGGCGCCGACCTGCCCCCCGGCCGCTTCGAGCTGCGCGAAACCCGCCGCAAGGCCGAGGCCGGCGAGGATTCCGGCGGCGGGCTGATGAGCGTCATGCGGGGCGGGCGCGTGTTCGAGAAGGTCGGGGTGAACGTCTCGGCCGTCTACGGCGTGCTGGAGCCGCGCGCGCGCCGCTCGCTCACCGCCCGCAAGGAGATCCCGGGGCTGGACAAAGACCCGCGCTTCTGGGCCAGCGGGATCAGCCTCGTGGCGCACATGCGCAATCCCCACGTGCCGGCGGTGCATCTGAACACGCGCATGTTCTGGACCCCGGGCGCCTGGTGGTTCGGTGGCGGCACCGATCTCAACCCCGCGCTGGAATACGGCGAGGATACGGCGCATTTCCACAAGGTGCTCGCCGAGGCCTGCGCGCCGCACGGGGCCGATCTCTACCCGCGCTTCAAGGCCTGGGCGGACGAGTATTTCTTCGTCCCGCACCGCAAGCGCGCCCGCGGCGTCGGCGGCATCTTCTATGACGATCTGAACAGCGGCGACTGGGAGGCCGACTTCGCCTTCACCCAGGATGTTGGCCGTGCCTTCCTGCCCGCCTTCCTGCCGCTGGTGGAGCGCCGCCGCAGCCAGCCCTGGGACGCGGCAGCGACCGAGGCGCAACTCGTTCACCGCGGCCTCTACGCCGAATACAATCTCGTCTACGACCGCGGCACGAAGTTCGGGCTGGAAACCGGCCATGACCCCGATGCGGTTCTGATGAGCCTGCCGCCGCTGGCGCGCTGGGTCTGACACCCGCCCGCGCCGGGGCCTGCGCCTCGGCGATGATCCGACGGCCCGGCCCGGCGAAGGTGGGACGTCCCTGCCTGGCCAGGTCGACCAACAGGCTCGACTGGCCGCGCTTGGAACAACCGGTGGCGCACCCAGAACGTCCTCGCGGCCGCTGACCGCAACGAAGACCTGCAAGGGATGCGATGGCGCAGCCTGGCCCGGGCGGCGCTACGGTTCGCCCCAGCGCGCTGCAGTTTCGTGCGCAGCGACTGGCTCCTTCGGGCCGCATGACGCCGATGCCGGGCCGATGGCTCGCAATCGCCGTGTCCGTTGCTTGAACAGATCGGGGCCGCAAGGGTCTCCCTCGGGTCGCTTGAGCCCCTCCGGCTGTCTGTCAGGGCAGGCGGAATCGGGCGGCGGGGCCGGGGGGGTCATTGCAGCGCGCGCGGTCGCGGGCGACGAGGTCGAGAAGATGCGCGAGGACGTTGCGTTCGGCCGCCGGCAGGAGGGCCGGGGGCGTGTCGGTGTAGATCGCCCGCGTCAGCGCCGGGACGGTCTGCGGGGCGGATCCGAGCCGGCCGAGAATCGCCGCTTCCCGCGCCCGGCGGTGGGCAGCCAGTTCGGCGATGCGGGTGGCGGGGTCGGTGACGGGCGCGCCATGGCCGGGATAGAGCACCCGCGCCCCGGCCGCCGCCAGCCGGTCGAGCGAGGTCATGTAGGCCCCCATGTCGCCATCGGGCGGCGAGACCAGCGTGCTCGCCCAGCCCATCACGTGATCGCCGGAAAAGGCCACATCCTGCCACAGAAAGCACAGGTGACTGCCCATGTGCCCCGGCGTGTGCAGCGCCCGGAGGCGCCAGCCCGGCCCGTCCACCTCCTCGCCGTCGGCGAGCCGGCGATCCGGGCTGAAACCGGCATCGATCCCCTCGCCGCCGCCGAGATCGCCCGCCGCCGCCAGCGTCTCCATCAGCGCGCTGCGCCCTGCGGTGGCCCCGCCGAAGGCCAGCACCGGCGCCTCCCAGCGATGCGCCAGCGCCCGGGCCAGCGGCGCATGGTCGCGGTGGGCGTGGGTGACCAGCACGGCCGCGATCCGCTCGCCGGGGGCCAGCGCCGCCTCCAGCGCGTCGAGATGGGCGGGGATGTCGGGTCCGGGGTCGATCACCGCCACCCGGTCATCGCCGACGATGTAGCTGTTCGTTCCATGCAGCGTCAGCGGCCCAGGGTTGGGCGCGATCACCCGCCGG
>PUNI01000625.1 GCA_003551745.1 Paracoccaceae bacterium
ACGAGCAAAAAACAACAACGAGCAGCAGGTAATGGTGGATTACGCGGCCCTCCGGCGCGTCATGGTGGACACCCATGTCCGCCCGTCCGACGTAACCAAGTTTCCGGTGATCGACGCCATGCTGTCGGTGCCTCGCGAGTTGTATGTTCCCGATGACAAGACCGCCGTCGCCTATGTGGGCGAGAACCTCGACATCGCCCCGGGCCGCGTGCTCCTCGATCCGCGCACGCTGGCCAAGATGCTCGACTGGCTCGATCTGCGGGCGGGCGAGGCGGTCCTCGATATCGGCTGCGGGCTGGGTTATTCCACGGCGGTGATCGCGCGGATGGTCGAGGCGGTCGTCGGGGTCGAGGAGATCCCCGGCATGGCCGAGCAGGCCGAGGCGATCCTCGCCGCGCAGGGGGTGGACAACGCCTCCGTGATCGCCGCGCCGCTTGTCGATGGCGCGCCCCGCCACGGCCCCTACGACGTGCTGATCCTGCAGGGCGGCATCGACACGCTCCCCGATGTGCTGATCGCGCAGGTCCGCCCCGGCGGGCGGATCGCGGCGCTGTTCATGGACGGGCCCCTGGGGGTCTGCCGGATCGGGCATCGGGCCCATGCCGATACGCCGGGCGCGCCGGTCAGCTGGCGCGATGCCTTCAACGCGGCCGCACCGGTACTGCCCGGCTTTGCCCGCAAGCGGAGCTTTTCGCTATGACCGTTCCCGGCTTCCGCCCGTCACGCGCCGCTGCGGTGCTTGCTCTCGTCCTCGGGCTGACCGCACCGGCGGCCGCGCCGGCGCAGACGCTCGCCGATGCGCTGGTCGCCGCCTACGAGAACTCCAACCTGCTCGAACAGAACCGGGCCCTGCTGCGCGCGGCCGACGAGGACGTGGCCCAGGCGGTGGCCGCGCTGCGTCCGGTGGTGAATTTCGTGGCCCGGGCGGAGGCGACCAGCGTTCTGACCCGTCAGTCAGCCATACCGGCGGGCGTGCCTGGCGGTCCTCGTCCCGCCCGCGACGTGCGAACCAACGATCTGCAGGGCTCGCTTGCGGTTTCGGCGGAACTCACCGTTTTCGATTTCGGCCGCAACCGGTTGGGGATCGAGGCGGCAAAGGGGACGGTGCTGGCCACGCGGCAGGCGCTGGTGGGGCTGGAGCAGCGGGTGTTGCTGAATGCCGCGGCTGCCTTCATGGATGTGCGGGCCGCCCGCTCCAACGTCGATCTGCGCGAGGCCAATGTGCGGCTCATCACCCAGGAGCTGCGCGCCGCGCGCGACCGCTTCGAGGTGGGGGAGATCACCCGCACCGATGTCGCCATCGCCGAGGCGCGTCTGGCCGGCGCCCGCAGCCAGCTGGCCGCGGCGCAGGGCGAGTTGACCGTGGCGCGCGAGGCCTATCGCGCCGCCACCGGCACCGAGCCGGGGCAGTTGCGCGCCCCCAGCGCGCTGCCGCGCCTTCCGGCCAATGTCGATGCCGCCAAGGCGATCGCCCGCGATCGTCACCCGTCGATCCGTCAGGCCCAGTTCGAGGTCGAGGTCGGTGACCTGAACCTGGCCCGCGCCGCGGCCCAGCGTCAGGGCCAGGTCGTCGGCAGCGCGAACCTGACGGTCGATCAGGACCGGCGCGACCGCTCGTCGCTGTCGCTGAGCTACTCGCGGCCGCTCTACACGGGCGGTCAGCTGCCCTCGCTGGAGCGCCAGGCAAGGGCGCAGCGCGATGCGTCCCGGTCGAACCTGCACCAGGTCACCGTGGAGGTGCTGGAGACCGTGGGCCGCTCCTGGTCGGATCTGGTGGTGGCGAGCGCCCGCATCGAGGCCTCGGACCGGCAGATCGAGGCGGCGCAGACGGCCTTCGAGGGTGTGCAGCAGGAGGCCGAACTGGGTGCGCGGACGACGCTGGACGTGCTGAACGCCGAACAGGAACTGCTCGATGCCCGGGCCGCGCGGATCTCTGCCGAGACCGGGCGCGTGGTTGCGGTCTATGCGGTTCTGTCCTCGATGGGGCTGCTGACGGTCGAGCACCTGAACCTCGGCATCCCGGTCTACGACCCCGAGGCCTATTACAACGCGGTCCGCAGCGCCCCGGCGCGCAGCCCGCAGGGCGAACAGCTTGACCGCGTGCTGCGCCGTCTGCAGCCCTGAGTGCCGCAACATATTGTGTTGGTAAAGGGTCTGGTGTACGATATCCGGCACAGGCAAGCTGGAGACTCGCAGGTGCAACCCGAAGCAGATCCTTCCCGCAGGACAGATGGCCGCGAGGCCGAGGACGTTCTGTCCGCCATTCGCCGCCTGGTGGCGACCGAGCCCGCGCGACCGGCGGCGCCGGCCCGCCCCACCACGCTGGTCCTGACCGCGGCGCAGCGGGTCCGACCGCCCGCCAACAACGGCTGGCGCACGCGACGGCCGCCGGCGCCGCGCGCGCCGGCCGACCCGCGGGCCCGGCTCGAGTCCTCCATCTCCGAGATGGCCTCGGCGATGGCCGATCTGATGGCGGGTGCGGCCACGGCGGCGCGCCCGAAGCGGGGCGGGGCGCGCAGCGACGCGGAGGCCGAGGAGCTGCGGGATCTGGTCGCCGAGGTCGTGCGCGAGGAGCTCAACGGCGCGCTCGGCGAGCGGCTGACGCGCAATGTCCGCAAGCTGGTGCGCGCCGAAATCGCG
The DNA here is from genome assembly GCA_003551745.1 of Paracoccaceae bacterium. Classification (GTDB taxonomy): domain Bacteria; phylum Pseudomonadota; class Alphaproteobacteria; order Rhodobacterales; family Rhodobacteraceae; genus Rhodobaculum. The sequence goes on from PUNI01000625.1 coordinate 2,641, forward strand.
CGGACGCTGGCGGCCCGCGACCTGCAGCGCGAGCCCGCCTGAGCGAGGGCGGGCTCAGCCGCCCCGCGACAGCGCGGCGATGCCGGTGCGGGCGAGTTCGACCAGCCCCAGCGGGCGCATCAGTTCGGCGAAGGCGTCGATCTTCTGGGTCGAGCCGGTGATCTCGAAGACAAAGCTCTCCAGCGTGGAATCGACCACGTTGGCCCTGAACACATCGGCCAACCGCAGCGCCTCGACCCGTGCCTCGCCCTTGCCGCGCACCTTGAAGAGGCCGAGCTCCCGCTCCACCGCCGCGCCCTCCACGGTCAGGTCATGAACCGCGTGGACCGGCACCATGCGCCCGAGCTGCGCCTTGATCTGTTCGATCACCTGCGGCGTGCCGGTGGTGACGATGGTGATGCGGCTCCGGTGCCCGGTGTGGTCGGTCTCGGCCACCGTCAGGCTCTCGATGTTGTAGCCGCGCCCCGAGAAG
>PUNI01000432.1 GCA_003551745.1 Paracoccaceae bacterium
GAGCTGACCAAAACACCCCGAACCCTTGAGCCTGATGAACTGCCTAATGAGCCGACACTTGCGGAACCATTGCAGGATATTTTCTTGACCTACCGGGAACAGGTCAAAGCTGAACAAACGGCGCTGAATGGCCGGGAACCCCTGGACCCTGAAACCGTCAATCAGTTAAAGGCTGAAACCCCACCTTGTATCAGGGCAACCTTGAGGCTGACCAGCCGACCACCAAAAGGGAATTTCAATCAAATAGTCCTTAATCTTGTCACCTACTTTAACGCAGCGGGGGCGGATCTAAAGACAGCGCTGGAAACTTCCTGGGCTTTCCTGGAAGGATACCAAGACAGCACCGTTTACAAGACACAGGAAGCACGGATTAAGCATTTCAAGATGATGTTCCTATATGTTCAGGGGAACCCAAGGTTTATTTTTGATTGCGGCTTTTCCCTGGGCCTGGGCCTTCCTGGAAGCTGGTTTGATTGCGGGACTTGCCAACTATCCGCAAGGAAGCCGGAGCCGGAACCGGAACCAGAGCCGGAACCCCAGAAAGAGCAGGGCAAGGGCGTTTTGGATATTCATAGCTGGACTGTTACGATTGCTTACCAGGGACAGCCGGAAAAACGACAATTCCTAGTCAATAAACGTTTTCCGATGGGGCAACCTTCACTTTTGGCGGCAGCTGGGGGGATCGGCAAAACCATTATGGGCCTGGGCCTGGGCGTGGCCGTGACTTCTGAAGACGACTATTTTCTACCCCGTGTCTGTTTCGGCGGCGAAGTCCTTCAACATGGATCAGCCGTTTTGATCTTTGGTGAAGATGATCGAATCAGCGTTCATAATAATCTCTTGAACCTGGGCGGCCTGAAAAATAAAAAGCTGATGGCTGTTCCCATGCCAAGCGCTGGGGGGGCAAAACCATTCTTCCGACAGGACCCCGTAACCAGGGAACCCAGAGCAACAGATGATTGGAAAAGGCTTTGTGATCAGCTGATTAACATTCCCGAACTGAAACTTTTCACCGTTGACCCCTTGCAAGTGGTCTGTTTGCTGGACCTCAACAGCCCTGAAAATGCACAATTCGTTTGTTCCCATATATCCGAACTAGCAGCAGAAACAGCGGCGGCTGTGCTTCTAACCCACCATTTCCGGAAAACCAAAGTGATGAACCCTGAAACCGCCCGGGAAGCAATCAGAGGAACAACAGGACTAGTTGATGGAGTCCGGGCCGTCTATGCCTTGTGGGAACCTTCAGACGATAAGAGCAAAGGCAACCCAAGAGCGCTTTGCCGTCATCTAGGGGTTCCGTATTCACCGGGAAAAGTTGTCCAGGGCGCAATCGTAAAGGCCAACAATGAAGCAGACCGGAGGATCTCAACCTTTATCCGGAATGAAAACGGAATACTGGAAGACAGGACTTCCCAAGTCCGACACATGACCGGGGAAGACCTGAGCCAGCTTTTAATCGAACAGATAGCACAGGCGGCCAGGGATGGCAGGCCATACACCAAGACCGCTAGCAACGGAGTTTATGAACGTAAACACGAGTTCCCGGAAGTTTGCCACAGCCTGGGAAAACATAAAATTCGGGAAATGATAGACGACCTTTTGGAACAAGGGGACATAGTCATGGCAATGGGGCCGGGGTCAAGTACCGTCAAGTGGCTTGATATTCCAGGCGGTCCGTTCGCTGAAGGCAATGGAAATTTTGTAGCAGGACATAATAAAAAACACGGCTAAAGATTTACTAAAAATTTCCCGGTTCCCAGCTTCCCATGGGAAAAGTTAAGGCCGGGAACATTTAGACTTATACCTAAGAGGTTGAAATAATTGAAACTTAACAACACTAAAAATTTCCCATTCCCACCCTGCCCGGGAAGTCTGGGAACATAGGCTGGACGGGCGTTTCCCGGGTTCCCGGGGGTCTACTATACTACGTATAGTGTATTTCTCTGGGAAACACACACGTAGCGGGAAATTAAAAGGCGGATTGTTGGGAAAAAAACGGGGGTTTCGGCAAGGGCTTGAAATTGCTGGATAAGCCGAAAGGTAAAAATGATTGATGGTTGTAATATGCTGGGATTATTACGTTTCGCTTATGTGTTTGGTGGCAAAAGTCCACCTGTTATGGGCTAAAAAGAAGATTATTTGATATGCAATCGGCTAATTTGGGCATAATTATTCAATAAATTCAATAGCATAAATTTACAATGCTTGAACAATGGACAAATTAACACACAAAAAACACACTGAAGGCAACTGATGATCATAATTATCGACACCAGGGAACAGCAGCCGTTTACATTCAGCAAGTGGGAAGTGTCCACCCAGCGGGCCAGCCTGGACACCGGGGATTATTCCATTGTTGGTTTTCAGGACCGGGCGGCCATTGAACGGAAAAGCCTTGATGATCTTGTCAGTTGCTTCATGGGAGGTAACCGGACCCGCTTTGAAAAAGAGTTGATCCGGGGGCGGCGGCTGGATCTGTTCAGCGTGGTTGTTGAAGCAACCCTGGAAGACATAGCCCAAGGCCGTTTCAAAAGCCAGATGAAGCCAGAGGCAGCCTTGCAGACCATAACAGCTTTTCAAGTCAGATACGGAACCCCGTTCATGTTTTGTGGATCACGGGCCGGGGCGGAATATGTGACCCACAGTTTACTTTCAAAATATGCGTATGAGATCGAGAAAAGATATAAAATTTATCAGAAAAATAAGGGGGTTAATCCATGAAAACTTATTCTTATGAAGATTGCGGGCAGTTTGAAACTTGCAATGCTCCAATGTGTCCGCTTGACCCGGATCTTTCAAAGAAAGTCTGGTTCCCTGATGAAGATACATGCACTAGTAAAAAGTTTGGGCCGGGGCTGAAGTGGATTGAGAGCCAGCGCAAGATTAAGCGGAAAAAGCCTGATCCTTCCTTTTGCTTCACCCTGGGAATGCTGGACAGGGCCTTTATTATCAAGAAGGGCATTGTTGGAGTGTCACCCGATAGCAAGGACTTTGCCGGGGACGTTAAGAAGTGGATCAGTCAGCGGCCAACAATCACGGATGCACAGGCAAAAAAAATGAAGGCCAGGGGCCAAGCTTTGTATAAAAAAACAGTGTCAGATCAGGCATTGAA
>PUNI01000565.1 GCA_003551745.1 Paracoccaceae bacterium
AAGGAAGCCGAAGAAGTTGGGACAAGTATAAAACGTATTACTGTAGGATATGTCGGATGGCATAATCGCAAATATGAACGAACGGGACATTTGTTTCAAAACAGGTATCTGAGTGAAAAAGTAGAGACAGAAAGCTACCTTGTGACGGTCTTAAGGTATATTCATCAGAACCCTGTGAAAGCAGGACTTGTAAAAGAAATTAGTGATTATGAATGGAGCAGCTATAACAATTACTATCAATTATATAAAGGGCATAATAACTTAATCAATGGTGATTTAATAAGGGCTTACTTTGAAACATTTGAAACCTTTAGTGAGTTTATGATTGCTGATAATACTGATCAATGTTTGGAATTAAAAAAGAATGAAAGATATAACGATAAAACACTGCGAGAACTTATGAATAGAAAATATGATATCAGCCAGTTGGGATCTGTTTCTGTGAAAGAAAGAAATGCAATAATAAAGGATATTTATTATCATACAAATGCTAGCATAAGGCAATTAAGTCGAGTCCTGGGTTTGGGGAGGGCAATCATTGAAAAAGCGGTTAAACCTGACAGGTGAAACGTCCCCCTGTCACCCCCAGTTGAGCGGAAGGGATGCAACCAATTTGCGGCGCAGCGATAGTAAGTGGTTTTTGACCCGGGTTAAAAGGACGATTTATGATTTTAAGATGATCGGGGAAGGTGACCGGGTGGCGGTCGGTCTTTCCGGGGGCAAAGACAGTGCCGCTCTTTTGTACATCCTCAATATTTTTCGCAGGCATGCTCCCTTTGATTTTGAATTGCAGCCGATCTATGTCCACCTGGGCTGGGATGTCGACCTGGAGCCACTGCACGGACTGGCCCGCAGTATGAACGTCGAATTGCATGTGGAAGAAACGGCCATCTCGAAGATCGTTTTTGAAACCAGGAAAGAAAAGAACCCCTGCGCTTTGTGTGCCAATATGCGCCACGGGGCCCTGCACCAGGCCGCCCTCAAGCTAGGGTGCAACAAGGTGGCCCTTGGCCACCACCTGGACGATGCCATCCAAACCTTTATGCTTAACTTAATTTATACCGGGAAAATGGGCACCTTCAAGCCGGTAACTTACCTGGACCGGGCCGGTTTATACCAGATCCGGCCCCTGGTCCAGCTGCCTGAAAGCACCCTTGCCGCCCTGGCCGGGCGGGAAGAACTGCCTGTCGTGAAAAACCCCTGCCCGGTCAGCGACAAGACCAAGCGCGCAGAAATGGAAAACCTGGTAAATGAATTAGCTGAACGCTACCCCGATTTGAGGGAAAAATGGCGCGCCGCCCTCATGAACAGCCCCTTCTGGAGCCGGTAATCTCTTTTTAAATCACAACTGCCTTTATCAGGTGACCTTCGATTCACTAACCGGTGTTTTTTGGTCCGGTTTGCCTGTGAGGGTGGGGGGCGTCTTTTGTTCCTTGGCCTGCATTTCAGTACTGCCTGACAAAACAGCGCCTTCCTCAATCAGCAGCTTTTTGGTTTTTAAGGTTCCGATAGAGGTTCCGGTGTTTTTCAGTTCGACCCGGCCCTCTGCTTCAATTACTCCTTCGCAGTAACCGGCAATTGTTATATTGCGGGCTTTAAGCTCAACTTTGGCCGTACCGTTTTCGCCGATTATTATATCTCCTGTATTTGATATATTTCCTTCCACTTCACCGTCAATACGAAGCAAGCCCTTTCCATTGATGTTGCCCTTGAAAATAGTATCCTTGCCGATTATGGTGTTAATCTTATCCGAAGGTACTTCTAAGTTGTCTTTTTTTAACAATGTCGCAGCCTCCTCAGATAATAAATTGCCCATTAACTATATGTTATGAAACGGGTTTTGAGCAAGAGCGATTTCAGGCTGATAAGGTGATTTGGATGCTGCTTACGACCGTACGGTCATATATTCTCGGGTTGCTGTATCCCTGGTTGACGATGCTTTAAAGAACTGTCTCTTAGTGCCTCCAATCTGACGGAAGCTGATTCTGCCTCTTCAGGGGTCCCTAACCCGTACAAGCCGGTGCCATAAAGGTTGGATTTCAAAATGACTCCTTACAAATTCAATACAAATCGGTGTTTTCGGGATCGCTTAAAAAAGGCCTGTCAATTTTGCGCAGGATTTCAGAATTAAGGGCCTGATTGATACCCTCTCAAGGCGGCAGCTAAATCTATCTATCTCGGCAGGACTGCCCCTCCAGGAATAAAAAGTCCCGTTCCCTGACCGGCGCCGCCCAGGGGGCGGATTTTTATAAAATTTAATTGTTTTGTACCTGTTGTGGTATAATCTATTAAAGTATCTAGAAAGGGGCTGGCAGCAATCAACCAGAAATCGCTTCAGGAGCTTTTGGCAGCCGTTCGTGACGGCAAAATCAGCGTGGACGAAGCCTCAGAGCGCCTGCAGGTTTTGCCCTACGAAGACATCGGCTTTGCCCGGGTTGACCACCAGCGTTATTTGCGCCGCGGCTTTCCCGAAGTAATCTACTGTCCCGGCAAAACAACCGCGCAAATTACGGCCATTTTCGGGCGCCTGGCTGCTTCCGGCGGAACTGTTCTGGCTACCCGGGCCGGGGAAGATGCTTATAAAGCGGTCCGGGTGGAGCATCCGGATGTAGAATACCACCGGGAAGCAAAGGCCCTGGTGCTTCGCGACAAACCGGAAGCGGAGCCTTACGGCTGCGTTGTTGTCGCCTCAGCCGGAACAGCCGATATGCCTGTTGCCGAAGAAGCCGCCTTAACGGCCGAACTGATCGGCAGCCGGGTCGACCGGCTTTATGATGTTGGAGTGGCCGGCATCCATCGTCTCTTTGACAACTGGGACAAACTCAGCAGGGCCCGGGTGATCGTTGTGGTGGCCGGCATGGAAGGGGCCCTGGCCAGCGTCATCGGCGGCCTGGCCGCCTGCCCGGTGGTGGCCGTACCAACCAGTGTCGGGTACGGGGCCAACCTGGGCGGGATTGCTCCCCTGCTGACCATGCTGAACAGCTGTGCCGCAGGGGTGGCAGTGGTCAATATCGATAACGGTTACGGCGCCGGCTATATGGCCGCCCTTATTAACCGGGCCGGAGAAGGAGCGAAAGATTAATGTCCGGAAAGCCTCCCGGGAAACC
>PUNI01000178.1 GCA_003551745.1 Paracoccaceae bacterium
GAGGAGGCCCATGAGGTCGCCGACGCGATCGACCGGCAGGACTGGGCCGCGCTGGAGAGCGAGCTGGGCGACCTGCTGCTGCAGGTGGTCTATCACGCGCAGATCGGTGCCGAAGCCGGGCATTTCGACTTCGCCGGCGTCACCCGCGGGATCTCCGACAAGATGGTGGCCCGGCATCCGCATGTCTTCGGCGACGCAAGCCGCGACAAGACCGCCGAGCAGCAGACCCGCGACTGGGAGGCGCAGAAGGCGGCCGAGCGCGCCGCCCGCGACGCCGATGGCGTGCTCGACGACGTGGCGCTGGGGCTGCCGGCGCTGATGCGGGCGGTCAAGCTGCAGAAGCGTGCGGCCCGGGTCGGCTTCGACTGGCCGCATCCCGACGACGTGCTGGAGAAGCTTGCCGAGGAGCTGCGCGAACTGGTGGAGGCCCGCGAGACCATGACGGCGGCCGAGACCTTCGAGGAGTTCGGTGACATGCTCTTCGTCATCGCCAACCTTGCCCGCCATCTGCAGGTCGATCCGGAAGCCGCCCTCAGGGCCGCGAACGCCAAGTTCACTCGCCGCTTCCGGGCCATCGAGGCCGCGCTGGCCGCGCAGGGCCGCCGGCCCGAGGACAGCGACCTCGCCGAGATGGACGCGCTGTGGGACGCTGCCAAACGCGCCGAGAAATCCGCGCAAGCCTGAAGGACCGCCCATGCCCGAGCGCCGCAAGATCATCATAGACACCGACCCGGGCCAGGACGACGCCATGGCCATCCTGCTGGCGCTGGCGAGCCCCGAGCTGGACCTGCTCGGCATCACCGCCGTGGCCGGCAACGTGCCGTTGCCGCTGACCGCGCGCAATGCGCGGGTAGTCTGCGAACTCGCCGGCCGGCCCGACGTGCCGGTCTTCGCCGGCTGCGACGCGCCTATGCAGCGCAAGCTGCTGACCGCCGAGCATGTGCACGGCAAGTCCGGGCTCGACGGCGCCGACCTGCCCGAGCCCGCGATGCCGCTGCAGCCCGCCCATGCCGTCGATTTCCTGATCGAGACCCTGCGCCGCGAGCCCGCCGGCAGCGTGACGCTGGTCCCCATCGGCCCGCTGACCAACATCGCCACCACCTTCACCCGCGCGCCCGACATCGTGGCTCGCGTGGGCCAGATCGTGTTGATGGGCGGCGCCTATTTCGAGGTCGGCAACATCACCCCGACGGCCGAGTTCAACATCTATGTCGACCCGGAAGCCGCAGATATCGTGATGAAATCCGGCGCTCAGATCACCATGCTGCCGCTCGATGCCACCCACAAGGTGCTGACCACGCGGCCGCGGATCGAGGCCTTCCGCCGTCTCGGCACCCCGGTCGGCACGGCGGTGACGGGCTGGCTCGACTTCTTCGAGCGCTTCGACGTCGAGAAATATGGCGCCGAGGGCGGGCCGCTGCACGACCCCTGCACGATCGCCTGGCTGCTCGACCCCCAGCTTTTCTCCGGCCGCCAGGTCAATGTCGAGATCGAGACCGAGGGCCGCTTCACCACCGGCATGACCGTGGCCGACTGGTGGGGCGTTACCGACCGGACGCCCAACGCGCTGTTTCTGCGCGGGGTCGATGCCGACGGCTTCTTCGCCCTGCTGACCGAGCGGATCGCCCGGCTCTAGCTCACACCCATCGCAGCACCAGCACCATCAGCAGCGTGTAGAGCAGAACGCCGCCCAGGATCATCCACAGGTGATAGCTGCGCCCCATTGTCGCCAACGCCAGCTGCTTGGCCTGATGCAGCAGATCCGGCCAAGTGTAGCTGACGAAATCGCCCTGGGTGAACACGGCCATGATGCGGCCGTCGGCGTCCACCACCGGCAGGCGGCGGAAACGCTCGTTCGACATCACCCGCATCCAGTCCAGCACGTCGTCGGTCTCCCGCGCGACCTTCACCTCCCGGGTCATGATGTCGCCAAGCTTCGTTTGCTTCGGGTCGCGCCCGGCATTGACGATCTTGATCATGATGTCGCGTTCGGTGACGACGCCGATGACCTTCTCGTCGTCGTCCACCACGACCACGGCGCCGAAATTCTTCGCCGACATCACCGCCACGGCCTCCGCCACGGTGGCGTCCTCGCGGAAGGTGACCGGCTTGGGCTTCGACTTGAACTCGGGCCGGTCGCGCAGTTGCATTCCCACACGATCCCTCGGTGCCATGTGCTCCTCCCTGGCTGCCGCTGGCGCTCAGTCTGGCAGAAGCTGAGTTTTCGACAAGCCTTTCCCTCTGGCCACCGCCGCGACCCGCGCCTAGGTGTGGGCCATGGCTCTGCGGATCGCGTTCGACAACAGCTATGCCCGCCTGCCCGAGCGCTTCCACGCCCGGCTGCCGCCCGAGCCCGTATCGGCGCCGCGGCTGCTGGCGCTCAACGACGCGCTGGCCGGAGAGTTGGGCCTCGATGCCGCCGCGCTGCGGACGTCCGACGGCGTGGCCATGCTGGCGGGCAATGCCCTGCCCGAAGAAGCCGAACCGCTGGCGCAGGCCTATGCGGGGCATCAGTTCGGCGGCTTCGTGCCACAGCTGGGCGACGGCCGGGCGTTCCTGCTGGGCGAAGTGATCGACCGCGCCGGCCGACGCCGCGACATCCAGCTGAAGGGCTCGGGACGCACGCCCTTCTCGCGCATGGGCGACGGGCGCGCCTGGAGCGGCCCGGTGCTGCGCGAATACATCGTATCGGAGGCGATGCACGCGCTCGGCGTGCCCACGACGCGGGCGCTGGCCGCCGTGGCGACAGGAGACTGGGTGTTCCGCGAGACCCGCCTGCCCGGCGCGGTGCTGACCCGCGTGGCGTCCAGCCACATCCGGGTCGGCACCTTCCAGTATTTCGCTGCCCGCCGCGACACCGAAGCCCTGCGACTTCTCTACGAACACTGCCGCCGCCGCCATTTCCCCGACGCCGCGACACCGCTGGAGCTGCTGCGCGCCACGGTGGCCGCGCAGGCCCGGCTCGTGGCGCAGTGGATGAGCCTTGGCTTCATCCATGGCGTGATGAACACCGACAACATGACACTGTCCGGGGAGACCATCGACTACGGCCCCTGCGCCTTTATGGACCGATACGACCCGGCGACGGTCTTCAGCTCGATCGACC
>PUNI01000316.1 GCA_003551745.1 Paracoccaceae bacterium
CCGACGGGATTGCCGCAGCCGGCCACCGCGAGCGTGCCCGCCATGCCGACGAGCATCCCGCGCCTGGTGAGAGTTTTCATTGTTGTGCCTCTTGCCTGCCCGTTGCCCGTGTACCCGGACGTGCGCGCACCTGTGACCGTCGCGTTACGCCCGAGCCTGCCACAAGATACGGTATCGGCGCGCCGATGTCACCCATTAGCTGGCCGGAAAGGCGAATCCCTGCCGGCGCTCAGCTCGGCGGGCCGAGCAGCCGCGCCACCTGGGGGGCGAAATAGCTCAACACCCCGTCGCAGCCGGCGCGACGGAAGGCCAGCAGGCTTTCCAGCATCGCCTTCTCGCCGTCGATCCAGCCGCGGTCGGCCGCGCCGCGGATCATCGCGTATTCGCCCGACACCTGATAGGCGTAGGTAGGCACGCCAAAGGCGTCCTTGACCCTGCGGCAGATGTCCAGATAGGGCATGCCGGGCTTGATCATCACCATGTCGGCGCCCTCGGCGAGATCGCGCGCGACCAGCCGCAGCGCCTCGTCCGAGTTGCCGGGATGCATCTGATAGGTCAGCTTGTCGCCCTTCAGCACCCCCGACGCCCCCACTGCATCGCGGAACGGGCCATAGAAGGCCGAGGCGTATTTCGCGGCATAGCTCAGGATCGCCACATGCCGGTGCCCCGCCGACTCGAGCGCGGCGCGCAGCGCACCGATGCGACCATCCATCATGTCTGACGGGCCAAGAATGTCGGCTCCCGCCTCGGCCTGCGCCAGCGCCATCTTGACCAGCGCCTCGACCGTCTCGTCGTTGAGGACCTCGCCGTTCACGAAGAAGCCGTCATGTCCCTGCGCGTTGTAGGGATCAAGCGCGATATCGGTCATCACGACCAGCTCCGGGACCGCGGCCTTGATCGCCCGCACCGCCCGGTTCGTGAGGTTCTCGGGGTTCCAGGCCTCGGCGCAGTCGTCGGTCTTCACGGCTGGATCGGTGTAGGGAAAGAGACACAGCGCCGGTATGCCCAGCTGCACCGCCTCCTCGGCCGCACGGACCACCCGGTCGAGCGACAGCCGCGCAACCCCGGGCATCGACGGGATCGCCTCCTCGACGTTCTCGCCGTCGCGCAGGAAAACCGGCCAGATCAGATCGGCAGTGGACAGTCGGTTCTCCTGTGCCAGGTCGCGCAGGGCGGCCATCCGGCGCAGGCGGCGGAAACGGGCGGCTGGGAACGGGGCGGAGATCGGGCGCATCCGGGCCTCTGGCATGATGTTTACGGTTGCGTGCCATGCTTTGGCGGATATCACAAGGCAGGCCCGGCAACCGGCGGCGCGGGCGGGCAAGCGACGCGGGGACGGGTGTTTCAGGACGTTTTCCATCTGATCGACCTGCGGTCGTTTTCCAACATCTGGTACTGGATCGTTGTCGCGGCGATGTGGTCGTCGCTCAGCCATTTCGTGCTCGGGGTGCCCTTCGACATGGTTGCCCGGGCGCGCCGGCAGGGCGGTGCCGCGCAGGCCGATCTCGAGGCGATGGTCCGGGTTCAGGTCAATCGCCGCCTCTATCTGTCCGAGGCGGCGGGGCCCTGGATGGTGGGGCTCATCGCCGGCGGGCTGGCGGCGCTGGCGACCCTCGGGTTCGGCTACGGGCTGCAACTGGGGCAGGCAGCCTTTCTGCTGCTGGCGCCGGCCGCGCTGACGGGGCTCCTGGGCGTGCTGGCCGCGCGTCGGATCCGGGAGGCCGATCCGCGGGGCGAGGCACTCTGCGCGATCCTTGCGCGCGAGCGGCGCAAGGTGCAGGCGCTCGGAGTGGTCTCGATCCTGCTCACCGCCTTCTGGGGCATGTGGCAGGCCATGTCCTTTTCCGTCCTGGGGAGCTGAGGGCGGGGCGTTGACAATGCCGCCGCGCAGGGTAGGTCAGCCGCCATGCCCGACACCGCCAAGACCGCGCCCCGGCGCCTGATCCTCGGCGGCGCGCCCGAGGGGTTCGACGCCGCGCTTTTGGCCCGCGAGCTCGATCGCACAGGCCGCGCGGTGGTGCATGTCGCCCGCGACGACAAGCGCATGGAGGCGATGCGGGCGTCGCTGGCCTTCTTCGCGCCGCAGGCCGTGGTCCTGCCGTTTCCGGCCTGGGACTGTCTGCCCTTCGACAGGGTCTCGCCCAACCCCGAGATCTCGGCCTTGCGGATGGCGACGCTCGCGGCCCTGGCGCACGGTGTGCCGGGCCCGTTCATCCTGCTGACGACGCTGAATGCCGCGGCCCAGAAGGTGCCGGCGCGTGCGGTGCTGGAAAGCTCGGTGTTCCGGGCCGCGGTCGGGCGGCGCATCGACGAGCGCGCCCTGCGCGACTTCCTCCTGCGCATGGGCTTTTCCGCCGCGCCCACCGTGACCGAGCCGGGCGACTATGCGGTCCGCGGCGGGATCATCGACATCTGGGCACCCGGCGCCGGCGGGCCGGTGCGGCTCGATCTGTTCGGCGATGTGCTGGACCGTGCGCGTCGCTTCGATCCGGTCAGCCAGCGCACGGTCGAACGTCTCGACCGGGTGGAGCTGGCGCCCGCCTCCGAGGTGATCCTCGATGCCGAGGCGATCGCGCGCTTCCGGCAGTCCTGGCGCGCGGAGTTCGGCGCGGCGGGCGGCGAAGACGGGCTCTACGAGGCGGTCAGCGCCGGACGCAAGCATCAGGGCATGGAACACTGGCTGCCCTGGTTCCATGACCGGCTGGAGACCCTCTTCGACTATCTGCCCGGCGCCAGCGTGATGCTCGACGACCAGCTCGACGCGGCCCGCGACAGCCGCTGGGAGGGCATCACCGACCAGTACGCCGCCCGCCGCGAGGCGCTGGCCGAGAAGGGGCGCACCGCGGGCACCTACAAGCCCTGTCCGCCGGATCTGCTCTATCTCGACGAGGCGGCCTGGCAGGCGGCGCTGTCCGATCACAGGGTAATCGGCCTCTCGCCGCTGCCCCAGCACTCGGGCCCGGGCGTGCTCGACGCCGAAGGTCGGGCGGGGCGCAATTTCGCGCCCGAGCGCAAGCAGGAGAATGTCAACCTCTTCAGTGCGCTCGCCGCACATGTGGAGGTGCGACGCAAGCACGGTCCCGTGGTGATCGCCAGCTATTCCGA
>PUNI01000433.1 GCA_003551745.1 Paracoccaceae bacterium
GATCCTGGGTGCGATCAACATCATCACCACCTTCCTGAACATGCGCGCGCCGGGGATGACACTGTTCAAGGTGCCGCTGTTCGCCTGGTCGATCTTCATCACCGCCTGGATGATCCTGCTGGCGCTGCCGGTGCTGGCGGGCGCGATCACCATGCTGCTGACCGACCGCAACTTCGGCACCACCTTCTTCGACCCGGCGGGCGGGGGCGACCCGGTCCTTTACCAGCACATCCTGTGGTTCTTCGGCCATCCCGAGGTCTACATCGTCGTGTTGCCCGGCTTTGGGATCATCAGCCACGTCATTGCCACCTTCTCGCGCAAGCCGATCTTCGGCTACCTGCCGATGGTCTGGGCGATGATCGCGATCGCGGTGCTGGGCTTCGTGGTCTGGGCGCACCACATGTTCACAGTCGGCATGTCGGTGACGCAGCAGACCTATTTCATGCTGGCATCGATGACGATCGCGGTGCCGACGGGGATCAAGATCTTCAGCTGGATCGCGACGATGTGGCGCGGATCGGTGACGTTCGAAAGTAAGCGTCGCTTGGCACCCACCTGTTTCTGATCCGGGTGATTTGAGACTCAGGCCCTGTTGGATAACAGGAGGTGAGTTTCTCCATGGAGACTACGAACGAGTTTCTCACGCGTTTGGGCGTTGAGGTCTCACAGACCGGGAACCGTCAGTGGCCGGATCGTGTAAAGGCGCGGATCGTGGCGGAGACGCTACTGCCCGGGGCGACTGTGAATGACGTGGCGCGCCGGTATGATCTGCGGCCCAACCAGCTTTCGGCCTGGCGGCGGATGGCCAAGGACGGGGATCTCGTCCTGCCGGCGCCGGAGGGTGAGGCGGAGTTCGCCTCGCTGGTGGTGTTCGATGTCGAGGGCGCGCCGCGGGCGGAAGATGTGAAGCCGGCGCCCTCGGCGGTCGAGATCATGGTCGGGTCGGTGGCTGTCCGTCTTGATGGCACCACGCCCGCTTCCCGGATTGCGGAGATCGTGCACGCCCTTGGTGGTGGCGCATGATCTTCCCGTCGAACCGGGTGCGCATTCTGGTTGCGACGCAGCCGGTGGATTTCCGCAAAGGTCATGACGGCCTCGCCGCGCTGGTCCAGTCGGTGCTGCACAAGGACCCGTTCACCGGGACGGTGTTCGTGTTCCGCGCGAAGCGCTTGGATAGATTGAAGCTGCTCTATTGGGACGGCACCGGTCTGGTCATGGCCTACAAACGCCTCGAGGACACGAGCTTCACCTGGCCCGCAATCACCGACGGGATGATGGCGCTGAACCACGCACAATTCGAGGCGCTGTTTTCCGGGCTGGACTGGCGCAAGGTTAAGGCGCTGGAGGCCCGGCCGCCGGGTGCGGCAGAGTGAATCAGGGTGTCGAATACAGCGGTCCTCGCCATGATTCCGGGGTATGACTCCGGTCATGACCGCTGCTGCCGAAGACCTCGATCTGTCCGTTCTGCCACCGGAATACCGCGTGGCCTTCGAGGCCTTGCAGGCCACCGCCGTGCGGGCTGCGGAACTTGAGGACATCGTCAAACGCCTCGAGCATCTGGTGGCCGAGCTGAACCATGCAGTCCACGGCAAGAAGTCCGAGAAGCTGCGCGAAGACGACCGGCAGCTGGCGTTCGAGGACCTTGAGATCGCCGTTGCCGAGGTCGAAGAACAAAAGCAGGAGCAGGCGCCCGGCGAGGACAAACCCAGGCGCAAGCGAGTGGCCAGGCGCAACCGCGGCAACCTGCCCGCGGGTTTGGTGCGCATCGAGCGGGTGGTCGAACCGGACAACCTGATGTGTCCATGCGGTTGCGGGATGATGCACCGGATAGGCGAGGATCGCAGCGAGCGGCTCGACATCGTCCCTGCCCAATTGCGCGTGATCGTGACGGTCCGCCCCAAATACGCCTGCCGGGCCTGCACTGACGGGGTTAGCCAGGCACCGACGCCGCCCTGGCTGATCGAGGGCGGGCTGCCCACCGAAGGCGCCATCGCGCATGTGCTGGTCAGCAAGTATGCGGACCACCTTCCTCTATATCGCCAGAGCCAGATCCTGGCCCGCTCCGGCATCGACATTCATCGCTCCACGTTGGCGGATTGGGTCGGCGTGGCGGCCTTCCACCTGAGGCCGGTGGTCGATCGGCTGGCCGAGCACCTGAAGACGTCTACGAAGCTCTTCATGGACGAAACCACGGCCCCGGTGCTGGACCCGGGCCGCGGCCAGACGAAAACCGGCTATCTCTGGGCGCTTGCCCGCGATGATCGATCATGGGGCGGCGATGATCCGCCCGGCGTGGTCTATTTCTACGCCCCTGATCGCCGCGGCGAAAACGCCGAGAAGTTCCTCAAGGGGTTCAACGGCATACTGCAACTCGACGGCTACCAGGGCTACAACCGGCTGACGCGTCCGGACCGCAAGGGCGGCGAACCGATCATTGTCGCGCATTGCTGGGCGCACGCCCGCCGCAAGCTCAAGGAGATCTTCGACCGCGACGGATCGGAAATCGCCGCCGAGGGCCTGCGTCGGATCGCGGAACTCTACGCCATCGAGAAGGACATCCGCGGCACGTCCTCGGGCCAGCGCCTGTCGGCCCGCCAGGCGCGATCCGCTCCCCTGGTCGACGCCTTCGCCACCTGGCTGCAAGCGCAACGCCTTCGGGTCTCAGCCAAATCACGCTTGGGCGAAAAGTTGGCCTACATCCACCGTCACTGGGACGGATTGCAGACATTCCTGTCGGACGGGCGCGTCGAGATCGACTCCAACAAGGTCGAAAATCTGGTCAGGCCGATTGCTCTGAACAGAAAAAATGCGTTGTTCGCCGGCCATGACGAGGGCGGCAAGGCATGGGGCCGCGCCGCATCGCTGATCGAGACGGCAAAGATCAATGGCGTCGAGCCCTTTGCCTATCTGAAATCTACGCTCGAAGCGATCGCGGCCGGCCATCCGCAGAACCGCATCGACGAGTTGCTCCCCTGGAATTTCCAGCCGTCAAGCTGAAAACCCGGTGACTTACAGACACCGTTTACGATGGATCGAGTTGCGGCTCGCGTGCTTATTTTCGAAGCCGGCGCGCTGGCCGTAGCCCACAGCGCGGGCTTGCTCA
>PUNI01000470.1 GCA_003551745.1 Paracoccaceae bacterium
GCCGCCACCGCGCGCCAGAACCCCGGCGAGAGGCCGTAACAGCACATCAGGCTCAAGGCGGCGCGGTGCTGCAACGACTCCGGCAGCGCCGCCCGGGCCTCCAGCACGCACAGCGCCGCGTCGCGCAGCGCGGCATTCGGCGCGAAGCCGTAATACCGCCCCGCCTGGGCGTCGAGATAGCTCAGGAAGGCACCGATCACCGCATCGCGCCCCGCCTCCGGCCCGGCCTTCAGGACATGCCGCAGCGTCCAGGCGACCGCCTCGGGGCCGGTCCATTGCCCGGCGCTCTGCGCGAGATGGTCGAGCGCGCGCGCGACCGTGTCGTGCTCGCCGCGCAGCGCATGACCGGGCAGCGCCGCGGCAAGCTCCCAGGGACGGGACCAGTCGGGGGCGGGGGAGGTGACATCGGACGGGGACGTGTCATCCGGCCCCCGCAAAACATCATGGAGCGCCGCGATCCGGTCGATGCGGCAGAAATGCGGTGTCAGCGCCCGCAGCAGGACCCGCCGGGCCGCCGCATCCGGCGCTTCTGCGGCGCAATGCGCCTGCACAATCCCGGCCGCCATGTCCGGATCGGCATCGCGCAGCGCGCCGCCGATCCGCTTGAGCAGCGCATGCGCCCCGGATCGCGCACGGCCGGGTCCGGCAGGGGTGGGGGGCACCACCGCCTCCAGCCCCGTCGCGGCGGCGGCGGCAATGCAGAAGTCGCGCAGCGGTGCGGTGAGCTGCGGCCACAGCCCGGCGTGATGCACATGCTCGAGCGCGGCCACGAGGGCGAAACGGTCATGGGTCTCGACCGGGTCGGTCGCGCGCGCCGCGAGATGCTCGAACACCTGCAGCGGGCTCAGTGTGCAGGTGCTGCCCTGCCCGTCGCCATCCACGCAGCGCAGCACGACATCGCCCCGCGGCGTGCGCGGTGCCACCTGCCAGACCCAGCCGGGCAGCGGCACGATGAAGTCACCGGCCCGCTCCGACGCGATGACCGGCAGCGCCGTATCCCCGGCCTCGGCCCGCGGCGGTGCGCCCGTGGCCGCCGTCTGCAGATGCAGCGCCAGGAAACCGTCCGCGCAAAAGGCGGCACGCACAGGCATGGTGGCCGCGATCCCCTGAATTGCCCGAACCGCGACAGTGTGGGATCACCGTCCGGCGCGCAACCCGCAACGCGCTACGCCCGCCCGGGCGGGCGCGGCCGGGGCATGTCGGAGCATTCCAGATGCCCGGTGATGTCACGGCGCACCTGCCGGTGGCGTGCCCGCACCGCCCGGGCGGGGTGCGGGCCCACCGCGCGCTGATAGGGGCAGGCACCACACCCGCACATTGAGCATGCACCACGCGATGGCGCAGCCGCGCGCCGCATCATGCGGCGCGGTGACGCGCATCGCGCGCAGCCCAGTCGGCGCATCCGCCACCACACCGATGCCGTCCTCGCCCGGCGCCACCCGGTCACCCGGCGCAACCTCGGCCGCGACCCGCACCAGCACCTGCCCGACGAGCCCCACCGGCGTCCACTCGCCCGGCCGCTCGGCGCGCGGAAGCTGCTCGCGCGCGGGGTCCCAGTCCGGGTTCTCGACGCGCCGGCGCATCGTGGTCGTGACCGCCTCGGGAAACTCCGCCGTGCCGCCGCGGGTCACCTCGACATCCTCCCACTTCTCGCGCCCCCATTCATCGCGCAGGTAGCGCCCCTGCCAGTGCGCGAAATGCTCGCCGCCGAGAAGCCTGTGGGTGTGCGAGACCACCCCCGCGATCTCGTCGCCCGGCCCGGCCGGACGCACCGCGTCGCAGTCGAGCGCGAGGATCGTGCCCGGCGCGATCTCGGCGCCGGTGGCGTTGCGGAACAGCTCGGCATAGTCGATCCCCTGGATCGAGGTGTTCTCGGCACGGATGGTGCCGGTCTGCGCCTCGAGGCGGATCGTCTGGTTGGCATCCGACGCGCTGCCGCTACCCGAGCCGAGCGCGAGCGAAAACGCCGTGCCGTTGCTGGTGTTCTCGCTGGCGATGTGGGCCGCGAAGTCGTTATCCGCGAAGAAGGCGAACTGCGCGAAGCTCGGCCCATCCGTGAGGTTGCGAAAGAACACGTCGCCGTTTTCGCCGACCACCTGGTAACGCGCGACAAGGCTGGAGAAATCGTCAGGATCGACCTGCTGGAACTCCATGCCCGAGCCATTGCTGTCGCTCACCCGGATCAGCTTTATCAGCCCCTCGGTGTCAAGCATGTTGAGCGCGCGCTGCGCCCCGCCGGCGGTGAGCGCGTCATCGGCATCGTCATCATCGAGGCTGTCGCCGAAGAACAGCCGCCCGTTGCTGTCGACGCGGAAATTGTCGTCGACATTGATCGTCGCGGCACGCAGATCGCGCAGCGTGGTCGCGCCGTCATCGGCGTTCACGAAGATCGCCGTGGTGAAGTCGCTGCCGTCATCGCTCACATTGACGGTGAAGTCGTTCTGCCCGGACAGCCCGAACTCGGCGTGCCCCGTGAAACCCGACTGAAAGAGCACCGCGGCGGTATCACCCGCCTGCGCCTTGTTGATCATCAGCCGATGATCGCCATCCTCGTGGTTGAGCAGCGTCGCCGGCGCGGCCACGGCCAGACGGTTCGTGCTGTCGGCGCTCGTATTGATGCCGAGCCGGTCGAGCCCGTCCAGCGGCGTCACCCAGTCCGCCCCGTCCCACAAGCGCAGCGCCCCGCCATCGCGCGGCCCGGCGCGCCATCCGGTGCGCGGCGCGATGAACTGCCACCCCTCGCCCACCCAGGCGGCGAGCTCGCCGTCATGGCCGGCCCAGGCGCCGGTCGCACCGCTTCCCAGCGCAAAGACCTCGCCGGGCTCGGGCAGGCTCGGCGGCTCGGTGGCACCGAATGCCTCGACGGTGAGCTGGACGAGTATGTCGAGCCGCTCCAGCGCCTCGTTATGGGTGACGTGCTTTTGCGCCTGCGACGGCTGCAGAAAAGGCAGGGTGAGATTGTCGGAAACCTCGTCGGACATCAGGGCAATCGCAGTTGGGTTGAGGGGCTCTATGAGTAAGAACACAACCGGAACGACTGAGCTTCTCTCGCGCCACTCGCCCCTCAATACGTCTTCTCAGAGCGCACAGACGCAGCGCGAC
>PUNI01000109.1 GCA_003551745.1 Paracoccaceae bacterium
AGCAGCAGGTAGGGCGCGATCTTGACCAGCGCGCTCCCGACAAAGGACGCGCTGGCGCCGGCCTGCGCGGGATCCAGCATCACGAGCGCCGCAAGGATCAGAGCCGAGGTCAGCCACACCCGCTGATCGGCCCAGAGACGGCCCCAGACACGGCGGGGCAGGGAGGGCTGCACGGACGGGGTCGTGTCGGTCATCGCCATGTCTCCGGGGTCATGGAGGTTTCAGCCATGCAGAAACGGTCTCAGGCCCCGGCCGCCGGCACCGGCGGCGTCAGGCCCACACAGCACTCCGCGGTCAGGAAGGCCAGCAGGCGGTGCATGGCCGGGTAGTCCACCCGATTGACCACCTCGCGGCCCTGCCGCTCCTGCCGCACGAGGCCGGCATCGACCAGCGTGGACAGGTGATGCGCCAGCGTCGAGGGCGCCATGCCCAGATGCGCGCCGATGTCGCCCACCCGCAGCCCCCCCTCGCCGGCCTGCACCAGCAGCCGGAAGATCGCGAGCCGTGTGTCATGGCCGAGGGCGGCAAGCGCGCGTGCCTGGGGGCTGGTTGTGATCATAAGTCCGATATACCGATATTTCTGGTTATGTCAATGTAAAGGCCCCGCCCGTCATGCCGCCCCGAAAGGGGCGGGCTCGGGGCGCAGGCGCCCCGCGGCGAGGGCGGAGAGGGCCAGCAGGACCGTGGCGGTGCCGAGCATCAGGGCAAGACCGCCCAGCTGGAAGGTCACGCCCGACAGCAGCGTGCCCAGCAGCCGGCCCGCGGCATTCGCCATGTAGTAGAAGCCCACGTCCATGGTGACCCGCTCGTCGCGGCTGAAGGCGAGGATGAGCCAGGAATGCAGCGCCGAGTTCACGGCGAAGAGCGCGCCGAAGGTGAGCAGGCCCAGAACCAGCAGCGTGGTCAGCCACGGTTGCGGCCCGGAAGCCATGAGCGCCGCCAGTGTCAGCCCGGCGGGCACGGCTGCCAGCGCCCAGACCCAGCCGCGGGCGGCGCCAATGAGCTCGGCCTCGCTGCGGCTTGCCGCGCGCAGGAGTTTCGGTGCGGAGGCCTGCACGGCGCCGTAGAGGATGATCCAGCCGGCCATGAAGCTGCCGATGAGGAAGAAGGCCGCGCGGTTGCCCTCGACCGTGCCATCCGACAGGACGGCGTAGAAATAGACCGGGATGCCCACCACGAACCACACGTCGCGCGCGCCGAACAGGAATACCCGCGCCACCGAGAGCCGGTTGATGTTGGCGGATTTCGAGAAGACCTCCGCGAACTTCGCGCCCTTGCGGCCCTTTGGCAGCCCCGGCGGCATCGCCAGCAGCACCGCCAGCAGGATCACGGCCAACACGGCCGCCATCCCCAGCACCGCTCCCGTGAACCCCACCGTCGCCAGAAGCCCCGCCCCCAAAAGGAAGCCGAGGCCCTTCACAGCGTTCTTCGAACCGGTCAGCAGGGCCACCCAGCGGAAGAGCCCGTCGCCCTCCTTCGGTGCCAGCAGCTTCACCGCGGATTTCGAGGACATCTTGGCCAGGTCCTTGGCCACGCCCGAGGCGCCCTGCACCACCATCACATAGGCCACCGACAGCCCCAGCGCCCAGCCGGGATCGAGCTGCGCCAGCGCCAGAAGCGCCACCACCTGCAGCGCCAGCCCCGCATAGAGCGTGTGCGTCAGCCCGAAGCGCGCCGCGATCCAGCCCGCCGACAGGTTCGTCACCATCCCCGCGAATTCATAGAGCAGAAACAGATAGGCCAGCTGCACTGGCGTGAAGCCGAGGATGTGGAAATGCAGGAGCACCAGCATCCTGAGCGCGCCGTCGGTGAGCATGAACGCCCAGTAGGCCGCGGTGACGGCGACATAGGCCGCCAGCCCCTCGGGGCGGCCCGATCCCGCCGGCATCACTCCCCGCCCACCATCAGCGCCACATCGACCAGCCGGTGGGCATAGCCCATCTCGTTGTCGTACCAGGCATAGACCTTCACCTGCGTGCCGTTCACCACCATGGTCGAGGGCGCGTCGATCACCCCCGAACGGGTGTCGTTGGTGTAGTCGGCCGACACGAGCGGGCGCTCCTCGTAGCCGAGGATACCGGCCAGTGGGCCTTCGGCGGCGGCGCGCAGCAGCGCGTTGACTTCCTCCACGGTGGTCGGGCGGTCCACCTCGAACACGCAATCGGTCAGCGAGGCGTTCAGCAGCGGCACCCGCACCGCATGGCCGTTCAGCCGGCCCTGAAGCTCGGGGTAGATCAGCCCGATCGCCGTGGCGCTGCCCGTCGTAGTCGGAATGAGCGAGTTCAGCGCCGAGCGTGCCCGCCGGAAATCCTTGGCCGGGCGGTCGACGATGGTCTGGCTGTTGGTGACGTCGTGGATCGTGGTGATCGCGCCATGGCGGATGCCGATCCCCTCGTGCAGCACCTTCACCACCGGCGCGAGGCAGTTGGTCGTGCAACTCGCCGCCGTGACGATACGGTGCCGGGCCGGGTTGTAGATGCCATGGTTGACGCCATAGACGACGTTCGCGGCGCCCCCGTCCTTGACCGGGGCCGAGACCACCACGCGCAGCCCGGCGTCGAGATACGGGGCGAGCTTTCCGGCGGTCTTGAACGCCCCGGTGCAGTCGATCACCACATCGACGCCGTCGAGCGGCAGGGCTGCGAGGTCGCGCGTGCCGATGAAGGGCAGCCGACGGCCGCCGATGATAACGCCGCTTTCGTCATGGCCGAAGGCGGCATCCCAGCGCCCGTGCACGCTGTCGAACTCCAGGAGATGCGCGTGCATGGCCGGATCGCCCACCGCGTCGTTGATCCAGGCGATCTCGGCGCCCCGCTCTAGCAGCGGCCGCAGCGCCAGCTTGCCGATCCGACCCAACCCGTTCAGCGCAAAGACGGTCATGCCGGCGTCCTTTCCTGTCCGATGTCGTCGAGCGCGCGTTGCAGCGCGCCTCGGTCCATGGTCTCCAGCGGCAGCGACACCAGGGCGCGGATGCGCGACTGCAACATGTCATGGGCCGCGCGCAGGGCGCCGGCTGTGTCGCCCACGGCCGGGATGCCCCAATGCGCGCTGAGCGGGCGACCGGGCCAGGCCGGGCAGTCCTCGTTGGCCGCCCGGTCG
>PUNI01000118.1 GCA_003551745.1 Paracoccaceae bacterium
AGGACATCCTGTTAAAGAAGAGGAACTAATACCTTCCTCTACCTTCTCTCCGACCTATCAGGCCGAAAAAAAGAGAGCCCCGTGGTTATCGGAGTTCTCTTGTTCCTCTAGCTCTGGGATGTGATTCTAGATCGCCTAAGCCTTCCTTCCCTTCCGAGGCAGGCTTCCCGGGCGGTGGTATCGGATTGGCTTGGGGCTACGTACCTCTCTTGGATAGTTATAGAGAGCCTGCAAGGGGTCCTGCCACGCAGTATCCGATGCAGCCTTGCCCTGGGCTGTCAGACGATAGAATCGCCTCGGCTGAGGCACCTCAACCAGAGTGCCCAGTTCACCTTTCTCGATCCGGGCACCGGGTCGTCCCCCCATAGCCGATTGCTCCTGTTCATTGGTCGCTTCAACCCAGCGCAACATCTTCAGGTTGCTGAAATACCGGTAGAACGAGTGGGACCGCATCTTGGTGAGTCTCTGTGGTATTCTCTCCAGAGCCTCTTCCAATGAAAGCTCGATGCCCTTCTCAAGAGCCATGGCCACCATGTCCTGGGCATACTCCCGGAACAGAGCTGTCTTGTAAGCATATCGGATGTCCTCAATTGCCGCTCCTCGCTCAGGGTCAATTGCGGATGAGCCGAAAGGCCCCTTGCCCGATAGATAGTCCCTAATGAACACTCCGGTGTGGAAAGGCCTGGCGAAATGCCCTCGCCCCGGCTTAAGTGGCAGACTCATGGTTACCTTCTCCTCGGCTGATGTGATAGAAGACGGCCTCCTGGCAGGTGTCCCTATTGGGTCTTACTGCGTTGTCTTCAACGATGGCTACGCCATCCGCAGGGCCCGCATCTTCAGAAGCCGAAGCCAGCGTCTGGCCGACACGGCAACTGAGATCATAGAGCACCCCAACAAAGAACCTGTCCAGCACATGCAGTGCCGGCTGCCCCATTGTGGTTATCTCTCTCCGTGCGAAGCTCGCTCTCATCGCTTAGCTGCTTTCTGGTCGTTTCTGCCCTCATGTCAAAGCGTAACGACGACCTCTCGTGCTCTTTCGCTTCATCTTGCGGCCATGGAAAGGAAGTGCCCATCCATCTGCCGTCTGATTCACTATTACGTGATGATGTTCTATCACCATCACTGCTATAACACATCATAGGATCTCTTCCTCCTCTTGCTTTGTGCCGCGAGCCTTGCCCGACCCGGGCATTCGTACGTGTTTGGGTTTGACCCTGAAGTTGGCATGGAGCACATCCTCTGTACCATGGGGGTCAGGCGGGTCCTTCTCCTGGTTATCATCGTCGGTGTTCTCGCCATTCTCATGCAACTGTTCTCCATCTCGGCGCCGATCCGAACTCGTAGCGATCTCAGCCAGAATCCTGCCGAGATGGAGGAAGGCCTGCTGTACGGCAAGCTCATCTCCGCTGGCTGGTCGGCCTACGCTGCGGTTTTCTGCCTGCTCCATTGTCATCCTAGTACGCCTTCATGAGTTGAAAGATGCGCTCAAGAAGATCCTCTGAAGGACTGCACCTTCCCTCTCCGAGTTTGCATAGTTTGCCCGCACGGAGGCCCTCCTTAGTCGCGGCCGCATACTGAGGTGACCCGAGTTCGACCCACAATAGCTCTCACCTGAGCCCGTCCATTGCTCCGCGCCGGTCGGTTTGCTAAGATGGAGAAAAGGCTCTGTCATACCTGTCCATCATACGCCCCTAGCTGAGTCCATTGGTTTCCTTTAGGGAAACCGTAAGTGTGGACGAGGAGGATAACCATGGGAGACGCCGTGAGTGTCAGGCTAGCCGAAGAGAGAATCGCAGTCTTGAAAGCGGACCCCGAGTTCAAGAGACTGGATGAGATGGTACCGCGGAAGCTCAGGGGAAAGACCTGGGGTGAAGACATGGAGGTAATCACGACTGACGCTGAATGCGAGAAGCGTAGTGGCAACAAGAAGGTGGCTACTCTAACCGATGCCGAGCACCGGAGCTATCGAAAACTCGACCAAGCATGCCAAAGGTTAGCGGAGAAATACGGGCTTGCGTGGCACACAGTTTTCGACCTAGCAGTTGGGGGGAAGCCAATCGTGCGGCTGGAAAAGGAGATTAGTGCTTACCTGAACCCTTTGGTCTTCGGACCCAGGGACTTGGAGGTCGGCAAACACTACGTTGCATGCCATTCATACTCCACACCTTTGGAAGTGATCGAGATTATGAAACGGGTGCAAAGTCTGGATGAGCAGACGAAGATGGAGATACGTGGTTACTTGCAGATGCTGGCAGAGAGAATGCCTGGCTGCTCCATCTTGGAGTTGATAGAAGGTGATCCTCCAGGCTCGCCTACAGAGCGTCGGCCACAGATACACGTTCACCTTGTAGTACCGCCTGGTTACACCTCCCGAGACGTAGCAGCGGTTTACCGTAAGATTGACGATAAGCGGCGGCAGTACCTGATCGCTCTTGGTCATCCCATAGCAAAGAGGCGCCGGACCTCCAAGGTGTTGGAACAAGCTGAGCGCCTTCGCATACATGAGGATAGGCCTAGCAGCTATGATATCGTGGATGAGGTTTACCGAGACCAAGATGTCGGCAACATCGACCTGAGTCAGGACCAACCGAGGCGCAGGAGGATTGTGGTACAGCGGTCCAGAGCTCGTAAGCTTATGCGAAAGAGACTCACCTAGAGATCTAGGTTTATCACGGTTGGCCTTTGTCGCACCGGCTCTCGCGAAGCGCAGCTCCTCACTGGCGGAATTCCGGCTTTTTCCGTGCTTAGGATGCCCTTGCCTTATGTAGCGTCCATCATGAACAGCACTCGCCTGACAGCTTCGTGTGAAACACCATATTCATCGGCGAGTTGCCGCAGGCTTCTGGTCTTGCGCCGCTTAGCAAGCTCGGGCCATGTTTCAGGGCCCAGTATATGACGTGATGAAATGACCTGTGCGCCTTGTGGACATAGGGCTTCAACGAGGTAAGCAATGTATTGCACATAGGGGGGTGAACCCCCTCGGGGTCGCCAAACACCTCAGCATCGGAGCCGAACCGTAACCCCGACCACTACCCAACCGCCACCCTTTATCTGAAGCCGACCCCTTCTATCTCTAGAGCACCTTCGTTGATCCTC
>PUNI01000459.1 GCA_003551745.1 Paracoccaceae bacterium
CCGCCGCGCCGCCCTGTGCCGGGCCTCGCCGCGCCTGCGCCGGCCCGCAAGGGCGCAACCGCATGACGACCGTGCCAGATCGCCCGCCCCTGCCGGGGCGGGACAACCAAGGGAGGAGACCACCCATGAGACCGACACGACCCCTCGCCGCCGTCGCGGCCCTTCTCGCCACCACGGCGCTGCCCCTCTCGGCGCAGACCGTGCTGGAGACCGGGCACTCCACCGACATGGTGCTGTTGCCGAAGTTCCTCGGCATCCTGGTGTTCGACCAGGCCAACGAGGGCGCGCAGGAGGCCCATGCCGAGCTGGAAAACCCCGGTATGCTGCAGTTCGTCGGCCCCACGCCGGAGAACTCGGTCGCCGGCCAGATCGAGCTGATGACCACGGCGACCACCCAGGGCCGCGCGGCCGTGATGCTGTCGAACAATGCCGGCGACCAGATCGTGCCGAGCGCGCGCGCCGCGCAGGAGGCCGGCACCCATGTCGTGACCTGGGACAGCCCGATCCCCTCGGGCGAGGGCGAGGACGTGTTCGTGGCGCAGGTCGATTTCGGCTCGATCGGCGAGGTGATGGCCGAGATGGCCCATTCGATCCTCGGCGGCGAGGGCCAGATGGCGATCCTGTCGGCCACCCCGGACGCGGCAAACCAGAACGCCTGGATCGCGAGCCTGCAGGAGGTTCTGGCCTCCGACGAGCGGTTCGCGGGGATCGAGCTGGTGGACATCGTATACGGCGACGACCAGTCCGAGGTCAGCTACAACCGCGCGCTGGCACTCGCCGACCAGCACCCGGACCTCGGGCTTATCATGTCGCCGACCACGGTGGGCATCCAGGCCGCCGCCAAGGCGATGCAGGACGAGGGGATGTGCGACGAGATCAAGGTCTCGGGCCTCGGGCTGCCGTCGGAGATGGTGACCTACACGCTCGACGGCTGCGCACCGGAATTCGCGCTGTGGGATTTCCGCGACCTCGGCTACCTCACCTACCACGTCGCCTACGGCCTCGCGACCGGGCAGCTGACCGGCGAGCTCGGCGAGAGCTTCACCGCCGGCCGGATGGGCGACTACACCATCGAGGAGGACCCGGGCCGGCCCGGATCGAAGCGGGTGCTGATGGGCCCCTTCACCGTCTACACGGCAGAAAACGTCGAGGCGGCGGCGAACTGACGCCGCACCTTGTCTGCGATGCCGCGGGCGGCGCGCCCGCCCGCGGCCCCCCTGCCCGGGAGAGCGCCATGTCCCCCAGCGACGCGCCCGCCGCGCCGGTCCTGCGCCTCGTCAACGTCTCGAAGCGGTTCGGGGCGACGCAGGCGCTCAGCGACATGTCGCTCGAAGTCTGGCCGGGCGAGGTGCACGCCATCATCGGCGAGAACGGCGCCGGCAAGTCCACCATGATCAAGGTGATGACCGGCATCCACGCCCCCAGCGAGGGCCATCTGGAGGTAGACGGCGCGCGGGTCGATCTGCGCGGGCCGCAGGAGGCGCGCGAGCTCGGCATCACCGCGATGTATCAGGAGCCGATGGTCTTTCCCGACCTCGACGTGGCCGAGAACATCTTCATCGCCTCGACCCGCGAGGGACTGATCCAGCGCCGGGGCGACCTGCACCGCCGCGCCGACGAGCTGACGCAGCGGATCGGCATGGCGCTCGACCTCGACCAGCTCGCCGCGGCGCTGACGCTGGCCGAACAGCAGGCGGTCGAGATCGCCCGCGCGCTCAGCCAGGACGTCCGCGTGCTGATCATGGATGAGCCCACTGCGGCACTTTCGGCCCATGAGGCCGAGCAGCTGCGCGGGGTGGCGGTGCGGCTGGCCCGCCAGGGCGTCGCGGTGATCTACATCTCGCACCGGCTGGAAGAGATCTTCGAGATCGCCGACCGGGTGACGGTGATCCGCGACGGTCAGCACATCTCCACCCGACCGATCGCCGAAGTCACCTCGGAGCGGATGATCGCCGAGATGGTCGGCCGCGAGGTTGACCACTTCTTCGAGCATGTCCCCTCGAAGGCCCGACCCGAGGTGGTGCTGGAAGTGCGCGGCCTCTCGCGCGACGCGGTGTTCGGCGACGTGAGCTTCGATCTGCACGCGGGCGAGATCCTCTGCATGGCCGGGCTGATCGGCGCGCGGCGGACGGATGTGGCGCTGGCGCTCTTCGGGATCGCGCCGGCGCAGTCGGGCACCATCCGCTTCAAGGGCGAGGACTTCGCGCCCGGCCGGCCGCGCGACGCGATCGCCGCCGGCATCGCCTATGTCTCGGAGGACCGCCGCAAGCTCGGGCTGGCGATGCCGATGTCGATCCGGGCCAATATCACGCTGGCGACGCTGCGCGACGTGCTGTCGCCCGCCGGCCTGATCCAGCGTCGCCGCGAACTGGAGATCGCGCGGGCGTGGCGCGAGCGGCTGGCGATCCGCGCCGCCGACCTCGACCTCGCGGTGGCGAGCCTCTCGGGCGGCAACCAGCAGAAGGTGATGCTGGCGAAGTGGCTGGCGCTGAAGCCCGACCTCCTGATCTTCGACGAGCCCACCCGCGGCGTCGATGTGGGCGCCAAGGCCGAGGTCCATGGGCTGATCCGCGATTTCGTGGCCCAGGGCGGCGCAGCCCTGGTGATCTCGTCGGACCTGCCCGAGGTGCTGGCGATGGGCGACCGCATCCTCGTGATGCGCGAGGGACGGGTGATGGACATCCTCGCGAACGCCGAGGCCACGCAGGAGCGGATCATGGCGCTGGCGACGGGCCAGACGGCGCTGGCGGGGGCGGCCTGATGGGCGTGCTCTTCGACCGGATCGGGGCGCAGACGCTCCGGCTGCTGGCCCTGGTGCTGGTGCTGACCCTCGTGCTCGGCTTCTTCGCGAGCCAGATCCCCGGTTTCCTCGGCCCGCGGCTCTTCAACCGGGTGTCGGCGGCGGTGGCGGTGATCGCGCTTCTGGCTGCCGCGCAGACGCTGGTGATCCTGACCCGCAACATCGACCTCTCGGTGGGCTCGATGCTGGGCTGCGTGGCCTACTTCACCGGCTCGATGATCGCGGCCTTTCCCGAGATGCATCCGCTGATGCTGGTGGCCTTCGCGATGGGGGTGGGGGCCGCTTTCGGGGCG
>PUNI01000298.1 GCA_003551745.1 Paracoccaceae bacterium
CGCCTCGCGCATGTCCTCCGACATGTCGGCCCAGCGATCGCGCAGCGACGCTTCCAGCCGGTCGGTCTCGGCGTCGGCGCGGTCGAGCGCGTCGCGGGCCTCTTCCACCGCGGTCTCGCGCTCCTCGGCAGTGAAATTGCGCACCGTGTCCATGGCGTCGCCCAGCTCTGCCCGGACGTCGGCGAGGGTGTCTCTGAGCGCATCCTCGGCCTGCGCCGCCGAGAAGGGCAGGGCGAGGCCAATCGACAGCGCCGCGGCGCAGACTGCGGTCCTGAGGGTCATCTTAAACTCCTGTGTCGGTGTAAAAGCGTGCTTGCCCTGTCGAAGGTGCCAGACATGCCGGTTCTTCCGGGCACAGAACTCGCCTGGGACCGAGTCTGGAGCGTCGGCCGAGCCTCGGTTTGCCCGCAGCTTGGCGGTCTGACGTCTGTTGGCGCAGTGGAGGCATGCGTCTCAGCCATGCCAGCCTCCTCCTCCGACGAGCAACGCGCAATGCTCTTTCGCATGAAGGCGTTCGGTCCACAAGACATATGCACCGCGCCGGCCTGCCGCGTTTTCCTGCACGATCAAGGATCTGAGCCGTCGCCTTCCCCGAGCGGGCCGGCCGCCCGCGACCAACTGACATCCCAGTCCCGAGCCTGATAGCGATCCGCTATTTTTTTGTCGGCCCTGGTGATCCGCTGCGCGCGATCGCGCGTAAGTCTCCTCATAACAAGCAACCCAAGGGAACCGGACGACAAGGGGAGCCGGAACATGAGTGAGATCATTTCGACAGTGGGCCTCGGCAGCCTCGGGGCAGCCTGTGCCTTCGCCTACATATCCGCGCGCGCCAACCACAAGTTGCGCCGTGAACAGGGTGCACGCTCTGCCATCTCGGCCGACCGCGCGAAGTGACGGCGGTCTGACGCACGTCCCGCCGACGCTGTAATCGATTAGGATCCAACAAGACCGAAGGGCCGCCTGTCCGGGCGGCCCTTCGTCTTTGACAACGTGGCACGAAGGCCAAAAAAAAGGCCGAGCATGCGCTCGGCCTGAGTCCAACAGGGAGGTAGAAGATGCAGGTCACGACCCGCCTCTTCACGAGTTAAGATATGGGGCGGCTGCAGCTTCGGCAACCACGAAGCGCCTGAGCGGGGCGCAACTCCGCCTTGCGTTGCACACATGCCTCACATTGAGCCATCCGAGGGGGTCTCCCGCCCAGGTTGTGCGCTCACCCGCGCTGGCTGCGCCGATAGCTCAGGATCTCGTCCAGCACGAAATCGCGGAACGCGGCCACGCGCTTGGAATGCCGCAGCTCCGAGGGATAGGCCAGATAGACGGGAACCTCGTTGCTCTCCAGACCGGGAAGCACGCGCACGAGATCGGGCAGGCCATGGGTGATGTAGTCGGGCAGAACCCCGATGCCGACATCCCCCAGTACAGCCTGCAGAACCCCGAAATAGGTGTTCACGGTCAGCGCAGAGCGCACGTCCTCGGCCAGGAGGGTGCGCACCAGCGCCGCCGAGGCCGCCGCCTGTGGCGTGGCTGGATTCTGGCAGACCAGCCGGTGTCCGGCCAGATCCTCGATCCGCTCCGGCGTGCCCGCCTGGGCGAGATAGCGCGGCGTGGCAAAGAGGTGGATGTTCACGCCCATCAGCTTCTTGCGCACCAGATCGGCCTGCGACGGCTCCTTCATGCGGATGGCCACATCGGCCTCGCGCATCGGCAGGTCGAGCACGCGCTCCTCCAGCATCAGGTCGATGCGCAGGTCTGGATAGCGCGCGAACAGCTTCGCCAGCCGTGGCGCCAGCCACAGCGTGCCGAAGCCGGTGGTCGTCGTCACACGCAGCTCGCCGAAGACCTCGTCCTCGCTGTCGCGGATGCGTGCGGTGGCGGTGTCCAGCCGCTTGGCCATTGCGCTGGTGGCATCGAACAGAAGCTGCCCCTGCTCGGTGAGAATCAGCCCCCGGGCGTGGCGGTGGAAGAGATGCGTGTCCAGCGCCTCCTCGAGCGCCCGGATCTGCCGGCTCACCGCAGATTGCGAGAGGTTCAGCGTCTCGCCGGCATGGGTCAGGCTGCCCGCGTCCGCCACCGCGTGAAAGATCCTGAGCTTGTCCCAGTCCATCGCGTGCACATCTTTCAGTTGGGGGCGCCGGCGCCGGCGCCTCGTTTCTAGGCCGTGCATCGACCGCCCGGAAGAGGCGCGCACGAAGTTTTTCCTTCTTAGGTCAGCCAGAATGACCTAATATGACGGCCAACGATAACACAGGGGAGGCGCGGCATGGCCCGGCAGGACGTGCGGTTGAGCGACCGGTTCGACCTTTCGAAATCACCCGTGCTCTTGAACGGCACCCAGGCGCTGGTGCGGCTGATGCTGACCCAGGCCGCGCGCGACCGGGCGGCGGGGCTGAACACCGCGGGTTACGTCACCGGCTATCGCGGCTCTCCCCTCGGTGCCGTCGATCTGCAGATGAACCGCGCGGCGAAGCAGCTTCAGGCCGCCAATGTCCTCTTCCGCGAGGGGCTGAACGAGGATCTCGCCGCCACCGCGCTCTGGGGCTCCCAACAGGCGGAACTGCGCGGCGAAGGGAAACATGACGGCGTCTTCGGCCTCTGGTACGGCAAGGGCCCGGGGGTGGACCGCTCGGGCGACGTGATGCGGCACGCCAACATGGCCGGCACCTCGCCCCATGGCGGCGTGCTGATGGCCATGGGCGACGACCACACCGGCGAATCCTCCACCACGCTGCACCAGTCCGACTGGGCGATGGTGGACGCCTACATGCCCGTGCTCTCGCCCGCGGGCGTGCAGGAGCTGATCGATTTCGGCGTGATCGGCTATGAGCTGTCGCGCTTCGCCGGGGTCTGGGTGGGCCTCAAGACGATGAAGGACACGGTGGAGGCCACCGCCGTGGTCGATGGCGATCCGTTCCGGATGAAGCCGGTCCGCCCCGATTTCGCGATGCCCGAGGGCGGGCTGGGCATCCGGCTCGGCGACACGCCGGTGGCGCAGGAAGCGCGCATGATCGACCACAAGCGCTTCGCGGTCGAGGCATTCGGGCGGGCCAACCGGCTCGACCGGCGGGTGTGGGGCAAACCGGGCGCGAAGATC
>PUNI01000389.1 GCA_003551745.1 Paracoccaceae bacterium
GGGATGTGGTCTTCCGGTCCGCCACGGTTGTCGGGTTCTTCGGTGCCGGCGGCATGGGCTGGTATCTGCGCCGCACCGCCGACCAGCTGCAAAGCGACCGCGTCGCAGCCATCATCCTGCTGATCGCCGCGCTGGTGGTGATATCCGAGGTGATCTCGCACCACGCCCGAAGCGCCCTTGAGGGGCGGACGGGCCAGCGCGTGCTTGCGCGCTGAACCTTTGCATCACTCAAGAGGAAATAACGCACGCATGTGGACCTATCACAACCCGGTCGCCATGACCTTCGGCGCAGGATCCTTCGACAGTCTGGAAACCCTTGTCGGACAGCGGCGCTACCTTCTGGTCACCTATCCCGACGCGCCCTTCGCCGCGCTGGCTGACCGTCTGGCGCAACGCCTCGGGCCCGCGGCTGGAACAATCCGCGATGTCGCGCCCAATCCGGATATCGCCGATCTGGCGCGGCAGGCTGGGCAGATTGCAGCGTCCGAGACGCGGCCCGAGGTGGTCATCGCGCTCGGTGGCGGCTCGGTGATCGACAGCGCCAAGGTTCTGGCGGCTTCGGCGCAGGATTTCGGCGCGGTAAGGAGCATGTTGGGGGGTCGTGGGGCGCCGGACGGCTGGCAGCCGCTGCCCCTGATTGCCGTGCCCACGACAGCCGGCACCGGCAGCGAGGTCACCTGCTGGGCCACCGTCTGGGACCGCGAGGCGGGAACCAAGCGTTCGCTCGATCACCCCGCGCTCTATCCCGAGGCCGCAGTCATCGACCCGGACCTGATGCGCTCGATGCCGCGCGCGTTGACCGTATCGACAGGCCTCGATGCGCTGTCGCATGCGCTTGAAAGCCTGTGGAACCGCAATGCAAACCCGGTGACGGCCACCCATGCGGTTGTCGCAGCCCGCACCATTCTGGAGGTGCTGCCGGCGCTGGTCGCCGCTCCCGATGACCCGGAGTTGCGCAGCCGGATGGCCGAGGCGTCCCTGGCTGCGGGTCTGGCCTTCTCGGGCACGCGAACCGCGATCGCGCATTCTATCTCGTATCCCGTCACCCTGCGGCACGGCGTGACGCATGGACTCGCCTGCTCCTTTACCCTGCCGATGATCCTGCACAGCCTGGCCGATGCTGACGGGCTTGCCGGTCGGGCCTTGCGCGAGATCTTCGGCCCTGACCTGCGGGTCGGCGCCGGAAGGCTGGCAGGTTTCCTGGATGGGCTGGGCGTCCGGCTCGCTCCTGCCGACTACGGAATCGATGCCGCAGAATGGGACCGCATCCTTGCCGAGGCGACGGACGGCCCGCGCGGCCGCAACTTCATCGGCGCGACCACCCGCTTGCACCCGGTGTCGCCCCTCGCGGCATGATGCGATGCGGCACGGCAGATCGATATCGAGGAGATCAACATGAACCGCTTCAAGGCCGTGGTATTCGACTGGGCCGGAACCACCATCGATTTCGGCTCCTTCGCCCCGATGGGTGTCTTCGTCGAAGCGTTTCGCCATTTCGAGATCGAGGCTACCATCGCCGAGGCCCGCGCGCCGATGGGTGCGCCAAAGCGTGACCACATCAAGGCCATGATCACCGCCCCGCGGCTGGCCGCCGAGTGGGCGCGCGTGCATGGTGCAGCCCCCACCGAGGCCGACATCGACCGAGTCTATGAGGTCTTCGTGCCGATGAACGAAAAGGTCGTGGCCGATTACGCCACGCTGGTGCCCGGCGCGCGCGAGGCGGTGGACCGGCTGCGCGGCATGGGCCTCAGGATCGGTTCGACCACCGGCTACACCCGCTCGATCATGGAGAACGTGTTCCCGGTCGCCGCGGCGCAGGGCTATGCACCGGATTGCTGCGTCTGTTCCGACGATCTGCCCGAAGGGCGCCCCGGACCTTTGCAGATGTATCAGTGTTTCATCGACCTCAGGGTCTGGCCAGCCGCGGCGGTGGTGAAGGTCGATGACACCCCGCCCGGCATCGCCGAAGGCGTCAACGCCGGCTGCCTGACCGTCGGCGTCGCGCTTTCGGGCAACATCGTCGGCCGCACACCGCAGGAACTCGCAGCCTTGTCGGCCGACGAACGGCAAACCCTGCGGATGGGGGCCACCGAAGTGCTGCGCGCCGCCGGGGCACAGCATGTCATTGACACAGTCGCGGATCTTCCGGAGCTCCTGATGCAGCTTCATCCGCGCTCGTGACCTGAGGGCACCCTTCTGGCGCGTCACCAAGCTACGCTGGGCACCGAGTTTCGCCGTGCGGATAGCTGTGCCCAAACCCAACCCGAACCCCATGGCCGCCTCATCCGTCGGCACCATGCGCGGCGATGCAGCATCCGCCCGCCCTCGAAGTTGCCGCATTGCAGCACTGGTGTCACCTATCTACGCAAGACTGGAGCCGAGACACGGGAGCGGGAGACGCCATGTTTGACCAGAAGCCATGGTCCGAGACCGAAGGCAGGCATGCCGAGACGCTGGACCGCGTCGCGCGGCTGACGATGGCGCAGGCGACGCCGGGGTTTGCGCCGGCGCTGCTGGCTTCGGCCTGGATGGAGTGGGCGCTGCAGCTGGCCACCGCGCCGGGCACGCAGCTGCGGCTGGGCGAGCAGGCGCTGCGGCAGGCCGGCGCGCTGGGCCGGCGCGCGGTGGAGGGGATGGCCCCCGGCGCACGCCTGCCGGCCGAGCGCCCCGACCGGCGTTTCCGCGACGAGGCCTGGGACACCGCGCCCTTCGCCCTCGTCCGCGACGGCTTTCTCGCCTGGGAGGACTGGTGGCAGGCGGCCACGCGCGAGGTGCCCGGCGTCGATCCGCGGCGGGCCGAGGCGCTGGGCTTCGGCGTGCGGCAGATCCTCGACATGGCCTCGCCCGGCAACATCCCCTGGATGAACCCCGCCGTGATCGAACGCACCCTCAGCACCGGCGGCGCCAATGCCGGCGCCGGCCTGGCCAATCTGTGGGAGGATCTGGGCCGCAACGGCCCCGCCACGCCCCCCGACGATCCACGCTTCCGCATCGGCGAGGGGCTGGCGGCCACGCCGGGCCGGGTGGTGGCGCGCACCCATCTGATGGAGCTGATCCAGTACGACCCGGTGGGCGAAACCGTCCAC
>PUNI01000013.1 GCA_003551745.1 Paracoccaceae bacterium
CCAGGGGGCTCGAGCCCGATCAGGTGCGGCGTCTGCTCGCGGCCTGCGATGCCAACACCGCGGTCGGTTGCCGCGATCTGGCGATCCTGACCCTGCTGGTCCGGCTCGGCCTTCGGCGCGGCGAAGTCGCCGGGCTCGGGCTCGACGACATCGACTGGCGCGTGGGCACAATCCGCGTGCGCGGCAAGGGCAATTGTCACGAACAGCTGCCCCTTCCGGCCGATGTCGGGCACCTGGTAGCCGAATACCTGACAAGCGCCCGACCGTCTGACGCTCTGGGGCGGACCGTGTTCGTGCGGCACTTCGCGCCCCATCACGCACTCGGCGCGAGCCGTGTGAGTGGCATCGTGGCGGATGCTGCCCGACGCGCGGACCTTGGGCGCGTTCATGCGCATCGCCTGCGCCATACGGCGGCAACCGAGCTTTTGCGCGCCGGCGCATCCTTGCCGGAAATCGGACAGCTCCTGCGTCATCGTCGTGTCGAGACCACGGCGATCTACGCCAAGGTCGACCGCGACACCCTGCGCCTGATCGCGCGCCCCTGGCCGGAGGGCGTGCAATGAGCCCCCTGCGCAATGCCCTTGCCGATTATCTGACCCTGCGACGTGCCCTCGGTTACAAGCTGGACAAGGCCGAGCGGCTTCTCGGCCAGTTTGTAGCCTTCGCCGAGGATCGCGGCGAGACCCATATCCGGACCGAAACGGCGCTGTCCTGGGCAACCCGGCCTTCGGGTGCTGCCGCGATATGGACCTCGCGGCGCCTGGCCGAGGTTCGTCTCTTCGCCCGGCACCTGCAAACCCTCGACCCAAGAACCGAGGTGCCGCCCAAAGATCTTCTGCCTGCGCAAGTCCGCCGCGCGACGCCGTATCTCTATACGCCGCAGCAGATTGCGGCGCTGATGCAAGCCACCACGATCCTGCGGGGATCGCATGTGCAGGCAACCTACCGGACCTTGATCGGCCTTCTGGCGGCGACCGGCATGCGGATCGGAGAGGCGATCAGCCTTGACCGCGACGACTTCGACGCGGGCAGCGGCCTGGTGACGATCCGGCATGGCAAGTTCGGGAAAGCGCGCGCCTTGCCGCTGCACCCGAGCACCGTCGCAGCGCTGGACAACTATCTGCGCCGCGACGATCGTCCTCGTCCAGCCGATATGCCGACCTTGCTGATCAGTGCGCGGGGCAAGCGGCTGATCTACAAGGGCGTGCAAGAGATATTCCACAAGCTGCTGCATCATTGCGGCATCGCTCCGCGCTCGGCGACATGCCGGCCCCGGATCCACGATCTGCGGCACAGCTTCGCCGTCAGCACCATCGTAGACGATTACCGGACGGGCGACCCCGGCTCCCGCCTCGCGATCCTGTCCACCTACCTCGGCCATGCCGATCCCGGAGATACCTACTGGTACCTGTCGGCGGCGCCGGAACTGCTGGCACTGGCAGGCGAAAGGCTTGAGCGCCACCTGGCGGGCGACGCATGAGTGCGCTGGCCACGACCCTGCAGGCGTTCTTCACCGATCGCCTCCTCCGCCAGCGCCAGGTCAGCCCGAACACGGTTCAGGCCTATCGCGATACGTTGCGGCTGCTGCTGGTCTTCGCGTCGGAGCGGCACGGCAAGGCGCCGGGAAAGCTCGACATCGACGATCTCGATGCGCCCCTGATCGGCGCCTTCCTCGACCATCTGGAACACGAACGACAGAATGGCGTGCGCACCCGCAACGCCCGACTGGCGGCGATCCGGTCCCTCTTCCGCTATGCCGCCCTGCGCCATCCCGAACAGGCCGCCACCATCGAACGGGTGCTGGCCATTCCGCCGAAGCGCTTCGAGCGGCGGCTCGTGACCTGGCTGACCGAGGCAGAAATTGATGCCCTGCTGGCAGCGCCAGATCGGGCGACATGGACCGGGCGGCGCGACACGGCGCTGTTCGGCCTCGCCGTCCAGACCGGCCTTCGGGCCTCCGAACTGATCGGGCTCACCTGCGCCGACGTCCATCTCGGAGCCGGTGCGCATGTCAGCTGCACCGGCAAGGGGCGAAAGCAGCGGATCACGCCGCTCACATCCGGCACTGTTGCCGTGATGCGGGCCTGGCTGGCCGAGCGGGCCGGTCAGCCAGCAGACCCGCTGTTCCCGACACGGACCGGACGCGCCCTCAGCCGCGATGCGGTTGAGCGTCGGCTGGCCGGATACGTCCAGGATTCGACCGTCCGGTGCCCGTCCCTCGCGCGCAAGCGGGTGACCATGCATGTGCTGCGGCATTCCGCAGCCATGCGCCTGCTGCAGGCTGGCATCGACACCTCGGTGATCGCGCTCTGGCTCGGACACGAACAGGTTGAGACGACCCAGATCTACCTGCACGCGGATCTGCAGATCAAGGAACGGGCCCTCGAAAGGACAGCCCCGATCACCACGAAACCCGGCCGCTTCCGGCCGACCGACAAACTCCTCGCCTTCCTCGAAGCCCTCTGATTATGCCAACCCCTTCGCAGCGGTCCCCGCCAGAAACAACAGCTTACAGACCTACATCGGCATAATCCGGGCATCGGCATAATGCGGCTTATGCCGACTTCGGCATAAGGCCCACACCGCCCGCGGCCAGATCACCGCGCCGCGCGTCCTCATCGCCACCAACGGCTATTCCGACGAGGCGCTGCCGCCGTTCCTGTCGGGCCGCATCCTGCCGATCATCTCGGCCATCCTCGTCACCCGCCCGCTGAGCCCGGCGGAACTGTCCTCGCAGGGCTGGCGCAGCCGCGTCATGGCCTGCGATTCGCGCCGCGTGCTGCACTATTTCCGGCTTCTGCCCTGCGGCCGGTTCCTGTTCGGCGGCCGCGGCGGCGTCTCGGCCCGGCCCACGGCGCTGGCCGAGTTCCATTCCGTTTTGCGCGCCGATTTCGACGCCATGTTCCCCGCCTTCGCCGCGGCCGAAACCGCGCATTACTGGTCCGGGCTCATCTGCATGACCGGCAACTTCACCCCCTTCTGCGCCGAGGTGCCCGGCATGCCCGGCCTTTTTGCAGCGCTCGGTTGGCACGGAAACGGGGTCGCCGCCGCGTCCGAGGGCGGGCGCCGCATC
>PUNI01000210.1 GCA_003551745.1 Paracoccaceae bacterium
CGACACCCTGCCCCAACGCAAGCCCGACCCGACCCCGCTGCGACATGTCGTCACCGCGCTCGCCGCGGCGGCGCCCATCTATGTCGGTGACAGCGAGACGGACGCAGAGACCGCCGCGGCCGCCAAGATCCCATTCGCCCTGTTCACAGGGGGTTACCGGCAAGCGCCCCCCGAGCGCCTGCCCCATGCC
Source organism: Paracoccaceae bacterium (assembly GCA_003551745.1). Classification (GTDB taxonomy): domain Bacteria; phylum Pseudomonadota; class Alphaproteobacteria; order Rhodobacterales; family Rhodobacteraceae; genus Rhodobaculum. The sequence continues at coordinate 191 of PUNI01000210.1, forward strand.
TTCGCCTTCGACGACTGGGAACGGCTGCCCTCGTGGATGGTGGGTCGGGCCTGACACCGGGTCACATTCAGCACTTGCAATATATTCATCAACACGCATATAAGGGCGCAAGCGAAGCGCCAGCGGAGGAGACCAGACCATGGCCACTACCACCGACACTGCCACTGCCACCGACACCCGCAGCGCCCTGCGCGCCGACGTCACCGCCTTTTTCGACGAGGCGACCTATACCGTGACCTATGTGGTCAAGGACCCGAGCTCGAACGCCGTCGCCATCGTCGATTCGGTGCTCGACTTCGATTACTCCTCGGGGCGCACCGACACACGCTCGGCCGACGCCGTCATCAAGCATGTGAAGGACAATGGCCTGAACGTCGAATGGGTGCTGGAGACCCATGTCCACGCCGACCACCTGAGCGCCGCGCCCTATATCCAGCAGCGCGTGGGCGGCAAGATCGGCATCGGCGAGAACATCCGCATCGTCCAGGACACCTTCGGCAAGGTGTTCAACGAAGGAACCGAGTTCCAGCGCGATGGCAGCCAGTTCGACAAGCTCTTCAAGGAAGGCGACACCTTCAAGGTGGGCGCGCTGGAGGGCCGCGTGCTGCACACGCCGGGCCACACGCCGGCCTGCCTGACCTATGTGATCGGCGAAGCGGCCTTTGTCGGCGACACGCTGTTCATGCCCGATTTCGGCACCGCGCGCTGCGACTTTCCCGGCGGCTCGGCAGAGGATCTCTACAACTCGATCCAGAAGATCCTGACCCTGCCGGACGAGACGCGGATCTTCGTCGGCCACGACTACAAGGCGCCGGGCCGCGAGGATTACGCCTGGGAATCGACCGTGGGCGAACAGAAGCGCTTCAACATCCATGTCGGCGAGGGCAAGCCCGCCGAGGAGTTCGTGCGGATGCGCACCGAGCGCGACGCGACGCTGGCCATGCCGCGGCTGATCATTCCCTCGCTGCAGGTGAACATGCGCGCCGGCCAGATGCCGCCCGCCGACGATCAGGGCAAGACCTTCCTGAAGGTGCCCGTCAACGGCCTGTGATGGCCGGCCCTTGACCTCGTGCCCTGCGGGCGGCCGGTTGCGGCCGCCCGCTGACCTTTACCGCCCGTCGAAAGTGCCGGACATGAAGCGCTTCTTCCCGATCCTCGACTGGGGCCGCGACTACTCGCGCGAGACCCTCGGCAACGACCTCGTGGCCGCGATGGTGGTGACCATCATGCTCGTGCCGCAGGGCATGGCCTATGCCATGCTGGCCGGGCTGCCGCCGCAGGCGGGCCTTTACGGCGCCATGCTGCCCCTGCTGGTCTATGCGCTCTTCGGCACCTCGCGCACGCTGGCGGTGGGGCCGGTGGCGGTGGTGGCGCTGATGACCGCCGCCGCGGCCGGACAGATCGCCGCCACGGGCGGGCCCGAGTTCCACCTCGCCGCGCTGGCGCTGGCCGCGCTGTCGGGGGGCATGCTGCTGGTGCTGGGGCTGCTGAGGCTCGGCTTCCTCGCGAACTTTCTCAGCCATCCGGTGATTTCCGGCTTCATCACCGCCGCCGGCCTCCTGATCGCCGGCAGCCAGCTGCGCCATCTGCTGGGCGCGCCCATCGAGGGCAAGACGCTGGTGGATCTGATCCCCTCGCTGCTGGCCAATCTGGGCCACATCCACCTGCTTACGCTGATCCTCAGTGCGCTTGTGCTGGCCTTCCTGTTCTGGTCGCGGTCGGGCCTCGCGCCGCTCCTGCGCCGGCTCGGCCTGCCGGCCCGTGCGGCCGGGCTGGCGGCCAAGGGGGCGCTCTTCGCGGCCGTGGCAGCCTCGACGCTGGCGGTCTGGCTGCTGGGCCTCGACGCGCTGGGTGTCGGGACCGTGGGCGACATCCCGCGCGGCCTGCCGGGGCTGAGCCTGCCCGCGCTCGAACTGGACCTCCTGACGCTTCTTCTGGTGCCGGCCGCGATGATCGCCATCGTCGGTTATGTCGAATCGGTCTCGATCGCGCAGACGCTGGCGGCCAAGCGGCGCGAGAAGATCGACCCGGACCGCGAGCTGGTGGCGCTTGGGGCGGCGAATCTGGGCGCCTCGATCACCAATGCCATGCCGGTGACCGGCGGGCTGTCGCGCTCCATCGTCAACTTCGATGCCGGTGCGCGCACCCCGGCGGCCGGCGCCTTCACGGCCGCGGGCATCGCGCTGGCGCTGCTGTTTCTGACGCCGCTCTTCTTCTACCTGCCGCGGGCGACGCTGGCGGCGATCATCATCGTGGCGGTGGCCTCGCTGCTCGATTTCCGCGCCCTGCCCCGCACCTGGGCCTATTCCCGTGCCGACGGCGCGGCCATGGGTGCGACCATCGCGGTGACGCTGACGATCGGCGTGGAACAGGGGCTGCTGGCGGGAGTGGTGCTGTCGCTGATCCTGCACCTGTGGCGCACGTCGCGGCCCCATGTGGCGGTGGTGGGCCAGGTGGCGGGCACCGAGCATTTCCGCAACATCAAGCGCCATGCCGTCGTCACGGCGCCCGATGTGCTCTCGATCCGCATCGACGAGAGCCTCTATTTCCCCAATGCCCGCTTCCTGGAGGACACCATCAACGATGCCGCGGCCGAGAACCCTGCGCTGCGCCATGTCGTGCTGATGTTCACCGCCGTCAACGAGGTCGACGCCTCCGCGCTGGAGAGCCTCGAGGCGATCAACGCGCGGCTGAAGGAGGCCGGCGTCACGCTGCATCTGTCCGAGGTGAAGGGCCCCGTGACCGACCGGCTGGCGCGCAGCCACTTCCTCGAGGAACTTACCGGAGAGGTCTTCCTGACCCAGTTCGACGCCATGAGCCGGCTCGCGCCGGAGCTCACGCGGCGCACCCTCGCCGAACCGCGGCGCGAGACGCAGC
>PUNI01000222.1 GCA_003551745.1 Paracoccaceae bacterium
GGGCGGTGGCCGGGGATGCCGGGCGAGGCGCGCGGCCAGGCGCGCGATCAGCGGCGCGAACGGCAGGATCAGGAAGATCCGCACCAGATGGAAGGCGGTGACCACCGCGATGCCCTCCTCGAGGATCTTCGCGGTCAGCGCCATCTCGGTGACGGAGCCGGGCGCCGTGGCGAGCACCATCACCTCCCAGGGCAGCCCGGTGAGCCGGGCAAGCGCCAGCCCGAGGCCGGCGCAGAGCAGCATCATCAGCGCCGTGCACAGGAAGGCCGCCGGAATGAAGCGGCCGGAGTCGCGCAGGAGCTTGCGGTCGAACACCGCGCCCAGCCAGACGCCCAGGAAGGTCTGCGCCGCCACCAGCACCGGATACGGCAGCGCGGTGACCGGCAGTGTCAGCGCCGCCGCCCCCGCTGCCCCGGCCAGCGCACCGACGAAGAACGGGTTGGAGATCCGCAGCCGGCGCGCGAGAAAGGTGCCGGCGGTGGCGCAGACCACCAGAAGCGCGGCCCCGCCGACCGTCCACGGCGCCGTGCGCAGCACCTCCTGCGGATCGCGGATCGAGCCGTCGAGAAACACCAGAAGCGGCGGGATGATCACCACCAGCGCAACGATGCGCAGCGTCTGTCCGAAGATCACCGGGGTGGGCGGCACACCGTAGCGGCGGGCAAGATTGGCCGATTCCACTGGCCCCATCGGCACCGAGGCGAGCACCGCCTGCAGCCCGCCGACCCCCGACAGCCGCACCAGCAGCGCCGCGGTGAGAAACCCCGCCGCCACCGTCAGCACTGCCGCCGCCACCATCGGCACCACGAGCTGGCCGAGTGCGGCGACCGCCTCGGGGGTGAAGGACAGGCCCACCGAAGCGGCCACCAGGGTCTGCCCGATCGGGCGGGTGACTTGCGGCACCTCCACCGGCAGATCGGCGAGCCTGAGGGCGGCGGCGAAGACCATTGCGCCGATCAGCCAGGGCAGTGGGAGGTTGATCGCGTCACCCACCAGCCCGCAGGCCAGCGCGCCCGCGTAGATCAGCAGCACATGTGCCACCCGTCGTTGCGCGGGTGCGACCATCCGGCCCCTCGCCTCAGCTCCGATCGGGCCTTGCTAGGCCGCGGGGCCGGGAATGGCCAGAGGTGGGGGCGTTCGGTACGGCAGGGTGCGGTGGCGGTCAGTCGGCCTTGGGGGCGGCCTGTGCGGCTTCGAGCGTGGCGATGCGGGCCTTCAGCGCCTCGTTCTCTTCCCGGGCCTTCTGCGCCATGGCGCGGACCGCGTCGAACTCCTCGCGGGTGACGAAATCGCGGTCGGCCAGCCAGCGGTCGATCATCGAACGGAATGCCGTCTCCGCCTCTTCGCGCGCGCCCTGCGCCACGCCCATGGCGTTGGTCATCAGCTGCGCGAAGTCGTCGAGAATCTTGTTGCGGCTCTGCATGGCATCCTCCGGCGGTTCCGGGCCTCGATATGGCCCGGGCGAGGCCTGCGCACAAGGTTGACTTCGCCGCAGGCGGCGGCGCAGGAAGCCGCCATGCAGGCTGCGATCCCCTTTCCCGACATAACGCCCGAGCTCTTCAGCATCGAGATCGGCGGCCTGACGCTGGCACTGCGCTGGTATGCGCTCGCCTATATCGCGGGTTTCCTGATCGCCTGGGCGATCGTGGTCGTGCTGATGAAGCGGCCGCGGCTGTGGCCCGGGCGCGCGGCGCCGATGGCGCCGGGGCAGGTGGAAGGGCTGCTGACCTGGGTGATCATCGGCGTGATCCTGGGCGGGCGCCTGGGCTTCGTTCTGTTCTATCAGCCTGCCTACTATCTGGCGCATCCGCTGGAGATCCTTGCGGTCTGGCAGGGCGGCATGGCGTTTCATGGAGGCTTTCTGGGCGCGGTGCTGGCGGGCTGGCTCTATGCGCGCCGGCAGGGCGTGCCGGCGCTGTCGCTGGGCGATGCGATGGCGCTGGCGACGCCGCCGGGGCTGTTCCTCGGTCGGGTGGCGAATTTCATCAATGCCGAGCTCTGGGGCCGGCCGACCACGATGCCCTGGGGCGTGGTCTTTCCGGGCCCGGCCGCGCAGGCCTGTCCGCTGGGCTGGGAGGGTCCCTGCGCGCGGCATCCCACCCAGCTCTACGAGGCGGGGCTTGAGGGGCTGGTGCTGGGGCTGGTGCTGCTGTGGCTGGTGCTGCGGCGGGACGCGTTGCGCCGGCCGGGGCTGGTGGCGGGGGTGTTCTTCGCAGGCTACGGGGTCGCGCGGCTGGTGGTGGAGGTCTGGCGGGAGGCCGATGCGCAGTTCGTCAGCCCCGACAACCCGATGGGCCATGTGCTGCGGCTGGGCGAGTTCGGGCTGCAGATGGGGCAGCTGCTGTCGCTGCCGATGATCCTTGCGGGGCTTGCGGTGATCGCCTGGGCCCTGCGGCGCCCGCCGGCATGACGCCGCTGGCGGCGCGGCTGGTGCGGCGCATCGCGGCCGAGGGGCCGATCACGGTGGCCGACTACATGGCCGCCTGCCTGCTCGACCCCGAGCATGGCTATTACGCCACCCGCGAGCCCTTCGGCGTTGCCGGCGATTTCGTCACCGCGCCCGAGATCAGCCAGATGTTCGGCGAGCTGATCGGCCTCTGCCTGGCGCAGGCCTGGATGGCGCAGGGCGCGCCGGGGCGGATCGTTCTGGCCGAGCTGGGCCCGGGGCGCGGCACGCTGATGGCCGATCTGCTCCGCGCCGCGGCCGCCGTGCCGGGCTTCGCCGCGGCGGCGCGGCTGCATCTGGTGGAGGCCTCGGCGCGGCTGCGGGCGCTGCAGGCCCGGCGTCTGGCAGAGCACGCGCCGGTCTGGCACGACAGCCTCGACGGCCTGCCGGAGGGGCCGCTCTTCCTCGTCGCCAACGAGTTCTTCGACGCGCTGCCGATCCGGCAGTTCCAGCGCAGTGGCGCGGCCTGGGCCGAGCGGATGGTGGGTGTGCGCGACGGGCGTCTCGCCTTCGGCCTGTCGCCGCCGGCGCCGCTGGCCGGTCTGGCGCACCGGCTGGAGGATACCGCCGAGGGCGATCTGGTCGAAACCTGCCCGGCGGCCCCGGGCCTCGCCGGCGACA
>PUNI01000245.1 GCA_003551745.1 Paracoccaceae bacterium
CTGGATCGCCGACACCGTCGCCGCGCTGCGGGCCATGCCCAATGTCACCCTGCGCCTCAACACCGCCTGCGCCGCCGTTCACGACCACGGCTATGTGCTGGGCGACGAGCGGGTGTCGGGCGGCGAGGGCGCCCCGCGACAGCGGCTCTGGCGCATCCGTGCGGCCCGCGTGGTGATGGCGACCGGCGCCATCGAACGCCCGCTCGCCTTCGCGGGTAACGACGTGCCGGGCGTGATGCTCGCCTCGGCGGTGCGCGATTTTGCGGTGAACTGGGGCGTGGCGGTGGGCCGGCGCGCGGTGCTCGTGACCAACAACGACGACGCCTATCGCACCGTGCTGACGCTCCTGGATGCCGGGGTCGAGGTGCCGGCGGTGATCGACGCCCGCGACGACGTGCGCGGTGCGTTGCCGGAGGCGGTGCGGGCGCGCGGCGTCGGCATCCACAGCGGCAGCGCCGTCGCCGAGGTGCAGGGGCGAAGGCGGGTCCGGGCGGTGACGCTCTGCCGGCAGGACGGCACGGGCGGCGCGGTGACCGGGCGGATCGCGGCGGACGCGGTGGCGATGTCGGGCGGCTGGTCGCCGGCGGTGCACCTCTGGTCGCACTGCGGCGGCAAGCTCCACTGGGACGCCGCCGCGGCGCTGTTCCGCCCGGATCACGGCCGCGGCCCCACCGGCCATGACGGCGCGGTGTTCATCGTCCCGGCAGGCGCGGCCGACGGCGCGCTGCAGGCTGCCGAGACGCTGGCCAGCGCCCATGCCGCAGGCCTCCGCGCTGCTGCCGAGACCGGGCATGCGGGCACCGCGTCCGCTCCGTCGGCCGAGGCCGAGGGCGAGCGCCCGCTCCTGCCTGTCTGGACCATGCCCGAGAAGGCCGACGCCGCGCATCGGGCGAAGATGTTCCTCGATTTCCAGAACGACGTGAAGGTCTCGGACGTGGAACTCGCCGCCCGCGAGGGCTTCGAGAGCGTGGAGCATGCCAAGCGCTACACCACCCTCGGCATGGCCACCGATCAGGGCAAGCTGTCGAACATCAACGGCCTTGCCGTGCTCGCCGCCGCCCGCGGTGCCGGCATCGCCGAGACCGGCACCACCACCTTCCGCCCGCCCTGGACGCCGCTGACCCTCGGTGCCATCGCCGGCGAGGCGGCCGGCCCGCTGTTCCAGCCCGTGCGCCGCACGCCCCTGCACGACTGGCACGCGGCCCATGGCGCGACCTGGGAGCCGGTGGGGCAGTGGCGCCGGCCCTATGCCTATGTCCGCGAGGGCGAGACGGTCGAGAAGGCGGTGCGCCGCGAGGTGCTGAACACCCGCCAGACCGTGGGACTGCTCGACGCCTCGACGCTCGGCAAGCTGCTGGTGCGCGGGCCGGACGCCGGGCGGTTCCTCGACATGCTCTACACCGGCACCATGAGCACGCTGCCAATGGGGCGCTGCCGGTATGGCGTCATGTGCACCGAGAACGGCTTCGTCTTCGACGACGGGGTGGTGGCGCGGCTCGATGAGCAGAGTTTCCTCTGTCACACCACATCGGGCGGTGCCGAGCGGGTGCATGGCTGGATGGAGGACTGGCTGCAGACCGAGTGGTGGGACTGGCAAGTGCATGTGGTCAACCTGACCGAGCAGGTCGCGCAGGTGGCCGTGGCGGGACCCAACGCGCGGCGGCTGCTCGAGAAGCTCGGTGGCCTCGATCTCTCGCGCGCGGCGCTGCCGCACATGAACTGGGTCGCAGGCCGGCTCGGTGCGTTCGATGCCCGCGTGCTCCGGGTGTCGTTTTCGGGCGAGCTCGGCTTCGAAGTGGCGGTGCCGGCCAGCCAGGGCCGCAGGCTCTGGGAGACGCTGCTGGCCAAGGGCGCCGAGTTCGGTGTGATGCCCTATGGCACCGAGGCGCTGCATGTGATGCGGGCCGAGAAGGGCTTCATCATGATCGGCGACGAGACCGACGGCACCGTGACCCCGCGCGACCTCGGCCTGCCGGCCGGCGCGAAGAAGCCCGACTTCCTCGGCAAGCGCGGGCTGGAGCGCAGCCATCTGACCGACCCCGAGCGCTGGCGGCTGGTCGGGCTGGAAACGCTCGATGGCGGCGTGCTGCCGCACGGCGCCTATGCCGTGACCGGCGCGATCAACGACAACTATCAGCGCGAGACCGAGGGCCGCGTTACCTCCAGCTACTTCTCGCCCACGCTGGGCCGCGGCATCGCGCTTGGGCTGGTGCGGCGCGGGCCGGAGCGTATGGGGGAGGTGCTGAGCTTTCCCACCGGGCCCCGGAGCGCGATGAAGGCGCGGATCATGGCCCCGGCCTTCTATGACCCCGAAGGAGGGCGGATGCATGGCTGAGAGCGCAGCAAGCGCACTGCCCGGCGCCCGGTTCGACGGCATGGCGCTGGTCGAGGAAGCGGGCCTTGTCGGCATGATCACGCTGCGGGCGCGGCTTGATGCGCCCGAGGTCGCCCAAGCAGTCGAGGCCGTGGTGGGGCAGGGAGTGCCGGGGCAGCGCGGGCTTGCCATGGCCGAGGGCCGTGGCGTCGCCTGGATGGCGCCGGACGAACTCATGCTGATGCTGCCCCATGGTGAGGTCGCCGAGGCGATCACGACACTCGAGGCCGCGCTGGAGGGCGTCTTCGCGAGCGTCGCCGATGTGTCCGACGCCCGTGCCGTCTTCCGCATCCGCGGGCCGCGGGCGGGCGAGGTGCTGATGAAGCTTTGCCCGGTCGACATCGTCGCGCTGCAGCCCGGCGAGATCCGCCGCACCCGCGCCGCGCAGGTGGCTGCCGCGATCTGGGTGAGCGGCGAGCAGGAGTTCGGCCTGATCTGCTTTCGCTCGGTCGCGGCCCATGTCTTCGACCTGCTCTCCACCGCGGCGGCTCCCGGCGGCGAGGTCCTCGCCGACTGAGCACAGGGTCTGCCGCCGGGGTTGACCTCGCGCCGGCTGGAACTCACCTTCCCGGCAGCCACAAACATGGAACGAAAGGACACCAAATGGCCTTCACGCTGCCCGATCTGCCCTATGCCCACGACGCGCTCGCGCCGCTCGGCATGTCGCAGGAGACGCTGGAATACCACCACGA
>PUNI01000589.1 GCA_003551745.1 Paracoccaceae bacterium
TGACGGGGGGCCTGTTCCCGCTGCTGATCCGCAGGCCCGCGCGCCGGTCGGTCATGTCCGGGGCCGGGCCGCTGTCGCGGTTCTTCTTTCCGTTGCCCCTGCTGTCGGGCCGCGCCGGCTGACAGGTCGGGGCCTGCCGTGGGCCGCTGCCGAGGAGCCGTCTGCGCGCACCGCCGCGGACGGCAAGGCAAATGTCGCTTCCGCGCCTGCTTGGGGTTGCGCGCCGGATAAACCCGGGCGACAACCCGCCCGCAAACGGAGTGCCCCCGGCATGGCCCCCAGGACCGACATCGAGATCGCGCGCGCAGCGCGGAAGCTTCCGATCCAGGAGATCGGGGCCAGGCTGGACATCCCGGCAGAGCATCTGCTGCCCTATGGTCACGACAAGGCCAAGGTGGCGCAGGCGTTCATCGCGGCGCTCGCCGACCGGCCGCGCGGCCGTCTGGTGCTGGTCACCGCGATCAACCCGACGCCGGCGGGCGAGGGCAAGACCACCACCACCGTGGGCCTTGGCGACGGGCTCGCGCGCATCGGCAAGCGCGCGGCGGTCTGCATCCGCGAGGCCTCGCTGGGGCCCAACTTCGGCATGAAGGGCGGCGCGGCGGGCGGCGGCATGGCGCAGGTGGTGCCGATGGAGGACATGAACCTCCATTTCACCGGCGACTTCCACGCCATCACCGCGGCCCACAACCTGCTCGCGGCGCTGATCGACAACCACATCTACTGGGGTAATGCGCTGGAGATCGACGAACGCCGCATCGCCTGGCGCCGGGTGCTCGACATGAACGACCGGGCGCTGCGCGACACGGTGATCGGGCTCGGCGGGGTGGCGAACGGCTTTGCGCGACAGACCGGCTTCGACATCACCGTCGCCTCCGAGGTGATGGCCTGCCTTTGCCTTGCCAGCGATCTCGCCGACCTCCAGCGGCGGCTCGGCGAGATGATCGTGGCCTACCGCCGCGACCGCTCGCCGGTGTTTGCGCGCGACCTGAAGGCCGACGGCGCGATGACCGTGCTTCTCAAGGATGCGATGCAGCCCAACCTGGTGCAGACGCTGGAGAACACGCCCGCCTTCGTGCATGGCGGGCCCTTCGCCAACATCGCCCATGGCTGCAATTCGGTGATTGCCACCGACACGGCGTTGCGGCTGGCCGACATCGTGGTGACGGAGGCCGGTTTCGGCGCCGATCTCGGGGCCGAGAAGTTCTTCGACATCAAGTGCCGCAAGGCGGGGCTCGAGCCTGCGGTGGCGGTGATCGTGGCCACGGCGCGGGCGCTGAAGATGAACGGTGGCGTGGCGCGGGCCGATCTCGGCGCCGAGAATGTCGCGGCGGTGGAGAAGGGTGCGGCGAACCTTGCCCGCCACATCGCCAATGTGAAGGGCTTCGGGGTGCCGGTGGTGGTGGCGATCAACCATTTCCACAGCGACACCGAGGCCGAGATCGCCGCCGTGGCGCAGGCCGCCGAGGCGGCCGGGGCCGAGGCCTTCCTGTGCCGCCACTGGGCCGAGGGCTCGGCCGGGATCGAGCCGCTGGCGCGCCGCGTTGCCGAGCTGGCCGAGGCCGGCAGCGCCAGTTTCGCGCCGCTCTATCCCGATGAGATGGGGCTCTTCGAGAAGATCGAGACCATCGCCCGGCGCATCTACCACGCCGGCGAGGTGATCGCAGACCAGAAGACGCGCGACCAGCTGCGCGCCTGGGAGGCGGCGGGCTATGGCCATCTGCCGGTCTGCATGGCCAAGACCCAGTATTCCTTCTCGACCGACCCGGACCTGCGCGGCGCGCCGAGCGGCCACACCGTTCCGGTGCGCGAGGTGCGGCTCTCGGCCGGCGCCGGCTTTGTCGTGGCGATCTGCGGCGAGATCATGACCATGCCGGGCCTGCCGCGGATGCCGGCCGCCGAGAGTATCCGGCTGGATGCCGCGGGCCAGATCGAGGGGTTGTTCTGAACCATGCCGCGCCGCCCGCAGGATTGCGCCGACATGGCCGCGCTGCGCGCCGGGATCGATGCGCTCGACGCCCGGCTCGTCGCGCTGCTGGCCGAGCGGGCGCGCTTCATCGATCGCGCGGTGGAGCTGAAGCGGGCCGAAGGTCTGCCCGCCCGCATCCCCGTTCGCGTCGCCGAGGTGCTGGACCGCGTGCGCGCCCGGGCGGCGGCCGAGGGCCTCGACCCCGATCTGGTCGAGGCCCTGTGGCGCAGGCTGATCGACTGGTCGATCGCCCGCGAGGAAGAGGCCCTTGGAGGAACGCGATGGCCGTGATCATCGACGGCAAGGCCCATGCCGAGGCGCTGCGCGAAAAGGTGGCCGAGGCGGTGGCGCTGCTGCAGTCGGGCACCGGGCTGGTCCCGGGGCTTGCCGTGGTGCTGGTGGGCGAGGATCCGCCGAGCCAAGTCTATGTGCGCGCCAAGGGCAAGGCCACCCGCGAGGCCGGCATGGCGAGCTATGAATACCGCCTGCCCGCCGAGACCAGCGAGGCCGAACTGCTGGAGCTTATCGCGCAGCTCAACGCCGATCCGGCGGTTAACGGGATCCTGGTGCAGCTGCCACTGCCGGCGCATATCGATGCCTTCGCGGTGCTGCAGACGATCGAGCCGGGCAAGGATGTCGACGGATTCCACATCGCCAATGTCGGCGCCCTGGCGACCGGCCGGCCGGCGATGGTGCCCTGCACGCCGCTGGGCTGCCTGATGCTGCTGCGCGCGCATCTGGGCGATCTGGCGGGGCTCGAGGCGGTGGTGCTCGGCCGCTCGAACATCGTCGGCAAGCCCATGGCCCAGCTTCTGCTGCGCGAGAACTGCACGGTGACGCTGGCCCATTCGCGCACGCGCAACCTGCCGGAGGTGGTGCGCCGGGCCGACATCCTGGTCGCCGCGGTGGGCCGGGCCGCGATGGTGCCCGGCGCCTGGTTGAAGCCCGGCGCCACCGTCATCGACGTGGGCATCAACCGCGTGCCCGATGACGCCGGCGGCTCCCGCCTTGCGGGCGACGTCGATTTCGCCGGCGCCGCACAGGTCGCCGGGGCCATCACCCCGGTGCCGGGCGGGGTGGGGCCGATGACA
>PUNI01000590.1 GCA_003551745.1 Paracoccaceae bacterium
AGCGGGCGGGCTCGTCGCAGAGCGCGGGGTCGCGGCCGGCGGCGGCGAGCAGCAGTGCGATCTCGTCGCCGGGCGCGAGGCGGTGGCCGGCGATCTCGGCCACGGCATAGACCTGCCGGGTGAAGAGATGGAGCGGCGGGTCGAAGCGCAGGATCTCCTCGACCGTGGCCGCGACGGCGCCCGGCGCCAGCGCAGCGGCGAGGCTGCCGCGCTCGGGTGCCCAGTCGAGGAGCGCCTTCACCCCGTTGCCGATCGTGTGGACGGTGGCCTCGTGCCCGGCGTTGAGCAGCAGGATGCAGGTGGTGATCAGCTCGTCGGTGGTCAGGCGCCGGCCGTCCTCCTCGGCGGCGATCAGATGGGTGATGAGGTCGTCGGCGGGCCGCGCGCGGCGCTCGGCGACATAGCCGCGCAGGAAGGCCGCGAAGTCCCGCGCGGCGGCGGCGGCGGCGTCTTCCGTCGCGCGGGTCCGGCCGGCCTGATACATGCCGACCATGGCATGCGACCAGGCGAGGAGCTGGTCGGCCATGCCCTCCGGCACGCCGAGCAGGCGGGCGATCACGATCACCGGGAGCTTCTGGGCGAAGGCCGGTAGCAGGTCGGCGCCGTCCTTGGGCAGCGCGTCGGCGAGGTCGGCGGCCAGCGCGGCGATCTCGGGGGCGAGGGCGGCGATGCGGCGGGTGGTGAAGGCGCGCAGCACGAGCCCCCTGAGCCGGGTGTGGCGCGGCGGCTCCAGTTCCAGCATCGAATGGGCCTCGACGGCGTAGAAATCCGCCAGACGGTCGGGGGCCGGGGCGCGGCGGTCGGCCGGGAGCTCCCGGCCGAGCCGGCGGTCGCGCAGGGCGGCGTTGACGGCGGCGTGGCTGACCGCGCAGGGCAGGCCGTAGTTCTCCCAGAAAACGATTTCGCCCCGGGCCCGGGCGCGCTCGTAGAACGGGTAGGGGTTCTGCACGAAGCCCTGGTCGGTGGGCGATTGCGCGAGGCGGGGCAGGGGCATGGCCGGAGCCTTGCGCGGGCCGCGGGGCTTTGCAAGCGTGGCCCGCTGCGCTAGACCGGCGCGGCATTCCGGGGGCCCGCCATGACCGCGCCGAAGAAGCTTTTCGTCAAGACCTACGGCTGCCAGATGAACGTCTATGACAGCGAGCGCATGGCCGAGGCGCTGGCGCCGGCGGGGTATGTGACGACGCAGGCCGCGGAAGAGGCCGACCTGATCCTGCTCAACACCTGCCACATCCGCGAGAAGGCGGCCGAGAAGGTCTATTCCGAGCTGGGCCGGCTGAAACCGCTGAAGGCGGCGAACCCGCGGCTGAAGATCGGCTTGGCGGGCTGCGTGGCGCAGGCCGAGGGGGCGGAGATCCTCGCCCGCGCACCGGCGGTCGACCTCGTGGTGGGGCCGCAGAGCTATCACCGGCTGCCGGCGCTGGAGGCGCGGGCGCGGGCCGGCGCGCGGGCGGTCGAGACCGAGTTTCCCGCCGAGGACAAGTTCGACGCGCTGCCCGCCCGGCCGAAGGCGCGACGCGGGCCGACCGCCTTCCTGACCGTGCAGGAGGGTTGCGACAAGTTCTGTTCCTTCTGCGTCGTGCCCTATACCCGCGGGGCGGAGGCGAGCCGGCCGGCCGCGCGGGTGCTGGCCGAGGCGCGCGACCTCGTCGAGCGCGGGGTGCGCGAGATCACGCTGCTTGGCCAGAACGTGAACGCCTATCACGGTGCCGCCGAGGGCGGAGAGTGGTCGCTGGCGCGGCTGATCCGGGCGCTGGCGGCGATCGACGGGCTGGAACGCATCCGCTACACCACCTCGCATCCCTGCGACATGACCGACGATCTGATCGCCGCCCATGGCGAGGAGCCGAAGCTGATGCCCTATCTGCATCTGCCGGTGCAGTCGGGCTCGGACCGCATCCTGAAGGCGATGAACCGCAAGCACACGGCCGAGAGCTATCTGCGCCTGATCGAGAGGCTGCGGGCGGCGCGGCCCGACATCCTGATGTCGTCGGACTTCATCGTGGGCTTTCCCGGCGAGACCGAGGAAGATTTCGCCGAGACGATGGCGCTGGTGGAGGCGGTGGGCTACGGGCAGGCGTTCAGCTTCAAGTATTCCGCCCGGCCCGGCACCCCGGCGGCGGAACGGCCGGGGTTAGCGGCGGAGGTGGCCGATCACCGGCTGCAGCGGCTGCAGGCGCTTCTGACGAAGCAGGCGCAGGCGATCCAGCAGGCGATGGTCGGCCGCGAGGTGACGGTGCTCTTCGAGAAGGCGGGCCGGCTGCCGGGGCAGATGGCCGGCAAGTCCGAGCATCTGCACGCGGTCCATGCCGAGGCGCCGGGGATGGCGCCGGGCGCCCTGCGGCGGCTGCGGATCGTGGCGGCAAACCCCCATTCGCTCACCGGCGCGCTGCTGCCGGAAACGGCGCCAGCTTGACGCTTTGGTGAAACTTTCCACCGCATGCTTGCGCGGTGCCGCCGGCTGGGGCACGTTCGCCTTGGGAACACTCTCAGAACGGAGCCGTGATTGGGCCTCAGCGCGCTGACCTCCCCGCCCCGCCCGGACGACGCGGCCGAAACGCGGCTCGAGTTTTCCGACAATCGCCTCCTCATCGACCTCTGCGGCGAGTTCGATCGCAATCTGGCGCAGGTGGAGCACGCACTGGGCGTGCAGATCGTGCGCCGGGGCAACGAGCTCGACCTGATCGGCCCGGCCGAGCTGCGCGCGCAAACGCAGGGCGTGCTGCAGGCGCTCTATGGCCGGCTGGAGCAGGGCCGAACGCTGGAGCCGGGCGACATCGAGGCGGCGATTCGCCTTGGCGGCGCCACGCCCGCCGGCGACCAGCTGGAGATGTTCCAGTCGGGCCGGATGGAGATCCGCACCCGCAAGAAGACGGTCGAGCCGCGCACCCAGGCGCAGCGCGGCTATGTCGAGGCGCTCTACGGCCACGAGATGTGCTTCGGGATCGGCCCGGCCGGCACCGGCAAGACCTATATCGCCGTCGCCGTCGCGGTGGCGATGTTCTCCGAGGGGCATGTCGACCGGATCGTGCTCTCCCGCCCCGCGGTGGAGGCGGG
>PUNI01000195.1 GCA_003551745.1 Paracoccaceae bacterium
CAGACGCTCCGGCTGCTGGCCCTCGTGCTGGTTCTGGCCCTCGTGCTCGGCTTCTTCGCGAGCCAGATCCCCGGCTTCCTCGGCCCGAGGCTCTTCAACCGGGTCTCGGCGGCGGTGGCGGTGATCGCGCTGCTCGCCGCCGCGCAGACGCTGGTGATCCTGACCCGCAACATCGATCTCTCGGTCGGCTCGATGCTGGGCTGCGTGGCCTATTTCACCGGCTCGATGATCGCGGCCTTTCCCGAGATGCATCCGCTGATGCTGGTGGCCTTCGCGATGGGGGTGGGGGCCGCTTTCGGGGCGTTAAACGGTTTCTTCGTCGCCTATGCCCGGGTGCCGGCGATCATCGTGACGCTCGGCACCATGGCGCTGTTCCGGATGCTGCTCGTGGAGTTCGCGCAGGGCCAGTCGATCAGCACGGCGATGCTGCCGCCGTGGCTCACCCAGTTCCCGAACCAGCGGCTTCTGGAGATCGGCGGGTTCCAGTTCCGCGCCGGATTCATGACCGCGTTGCTGGTGGTGGTGGCGCTGCACGTGGCACTCGCCGTGCTGCGGCCGATGCGGCGGCTCTATGCGGTGGGCTCGAACCCCGAAGCCGCCGAGATGGCCGGCATCGACACCCGCGCGACGGTGTTCTGGGCCTTCGTGGGGGCGGGCGCGCTGGTGGGGCTTGCCGGTTTCATGTTCCTCGCCCGCTTCGGCAACATCACGGTCGTCGCGGGGCTGGGACTGGAGCTGCAGTCGGTCGCGGCGGCGGTGGTGGGGGGCGTCAACATCTTCGGCGGCTCGGGGCTGGTGCTGGGCGCGTTCCTCGGCGCGGTGCTGGTCAACGTGATCGACAACGCGCTGATCCGCTGGCCCTTCGTCACCGAGTTCTGGCGCGAGGCGGTCCTCGGCGCTCTGATCCTGACCGCGGTGGCGGTGGATGCGGTGGTGATGCGCCGGCTCACCTGGTGGCGGGCGGCCCGCAAGCGCCGGGCGCGTCTCGCCCGCGCCGCCGCATCTGCGCCGGCTCCGGCTCCAACTCGGGCGGAGGAGCGGACGACATGACCGAACCTGCCGGGTTTCGCGCCATGCTGCGCCGGATGCAGAGTTGGGAGGGGTTCCTGCTGGCGGTGCTCCTGTTCATCGTGCTGGTGAACAGCGCCGCGACGCCGCACTACCTGACCGTCGGCAATCAGATCAACCTGTTCGTCCTGTCGATCGAGAAGGCAATGGTGGCTCTGGCGATGACCTTCGTCATCGTCAACGCCGAGATCGACCTGTCGGTGGGCTCGATGATGGGGCTCTCGGCCTGCGCCTTCGGCTGGATGGTCAACAACGGGGTCGATGCGGCGCTCGCGATCCTGATCTGCCTCGCCGTCGGGGCGGCGGGGGGGGCGTTCAACGCGCTCTTCATCGTCCGATTCGGGCTGCCCTCGCTGGTCGTCACGCTCGCCACGCTGATCGGCTTTCGCGGTCTTGCCCGCGTGCTGGTCGAGGACCGGGGCTATGGCGGCTTTCCCGACTGGTTCAACGCGCTCGGCCAGCAGGGGCTGGTGGGCCGCGTGCCGCTGTCGGTGATCGTGTTCTTCGGCCTCTTCGCGCTCTGCTATGTCATCCTCCAGCATTCGGGCTTCGGCCGGAAGACCTATGCCATCGGCACGAACCGGGCGGTGGCAGAATACGCCGGCATCGACACCGGCCGGCACAAGACACTGATCTTCGTCGCCTCGGGCTTCGTGGCGGCGGTGGCGGGGCTCTTCTTCGCGGCGCGGGTCGGCGCGGTGCGCGGCGACGTGGCCTTCGGCTTCGAGCTCGACATCATCACCATCGTGCTTCTGGGCGGCGTCAGCATCTTCGGTGGCGTGGGCAGCATGGTCGGCGTCTTCCTGTCGATCCTGATCGTCCTGAACCTCCGCAACGGCATGGCACTGCAGAACATCACCGGCCATATCCAGACCGGGGTGATCGGCGCGCTGCTGATCGCCTCGGTGATCGCGCCGCGGGTCCGGCTGGCCGCACTCTTTCCGCGGGCATACGGGGCGCGCTCCCGCGCCGCGAGCGGGGCAGGGCGCGCACCATGAGCAATCTCACCGAGCGCTTCCGCGCCCCGATCAAGCGCGCCTCCCTCGCCGAACTGGTGGCCGGCCGGATCATGGACATGGTCGTCTCGGGCGAGCTGAAACCCGGCGAACAGCTGCCGCCGGAGCGCGAACTGGCCCGGCTGCTCAAGGTCTCGCGGCCCTCGGTGCGCGAGGCTGTGCGCGGTCTCGCCATCCTTGGCGTCGTCAACAGCCGGCAGGGCGGCGGCATCCGCATCAGCGATCTCGATGCCGACGCCCTGCTGGGCCCGCTCCAGTTCTATCTGACGCTCGAAGACATGAATGTGGCCGAGCTGTACGACGCCCGCATCCTGATCGAGGGCGACGTCGCGCGGCAGGCGGCCAAGAAGATGTCGGATGCCGCGCTCGACGAGGCGGCAGCGGTCCTAGACGCGCAGAAGGACACGCTGGACGATCCGCAGGCGTTCCGCAGATCGGATTTCGCATTCCATGAGAGGATCTGGGCCGGCTCGGGCAATGCCTTCCTGAAACGCATCGGCGAAAGCCTCAACGTGATCGGGCTGGAGTTCCGCAAGCGGGCCTCCGAGACCACGGGCATCCTCGAGCAGAGCTTCCGCGACCATCACGCGTTGCTGGCCGCGCTACGCGCCCGCGATCCCGATGCCGCGGCGGCGGCGGCGGCGCAGCACATGCGCAACGTCTACCAGTCCACCATCGAGCAGCAGAGACGGGAGGAGGGCGAATGACGGCACGGATTGGCGTGGTGGGCTGCGGCTGGTGGGCCGCGTTCAACCACATCCCGACGGTGCGGGCGGCGGCGGAGGGTGCGGTGGTGGCGATCTGCGATCTCGACCGCACGCGGCTCGACAGGGTGGGCGAGGAGTTCGCTATCGAGGCGCGCTATGATGACCTCGACGCCATGCTGGCGGCCGAACGGCTCGACGGGCTGATCGTCTCGACCCCCCATGTCGCGCATACCGCCCCGGCGCTGGCGGGGCTTGCCG
>PUNI01000424.1 GCA_003551745.1 Paracoccaceae bacterium
CACGAGCCTGTCGGCCATCAGGCCGGAGGATCCGAAATGACCCGGCCCGCCACCCCCCCTCATCGCCGCAAACCGGGGCCGGGCAAAGGCTCCAAAGACAAGATCACGGTCCGGCACAAACCCCCGAAGACTGCCTCGGGCACCCAACCGAAGCGCAGCAGGAAGAAACCTGCAAAGACGACCAGGGCGCGTTCGCGCCAAAACGCCAACCGCGGTGATCGAATGCTCAAGCTGTCGCAGAGCATCCGCGCGCCCTGGCAGCGCATGCGCAAGCTGCGGCGGCGTCCGTGGCTCCTGATCGTGCTGAGCATGCTGATTGCCATAGCGATCGGTTTCGGAGCGCCTCAGCTCGTCCTCTCCGTGCAGAGCTGGCGCTCCGATTTGCCGCGCACGGATGAAGTGCAGCAGCTGCTCGAGCAGCCGACACTCCATCTCGAGGTAACCGCCGACGGCAGCACGCCCGAGACCTGTGTCTGTTTCCTGCCGGTTGAAGCGTCGGATGTGCCCAATCACCTCAAGGATGCACTCCTGGCCGCCGAGGATCGTCGTTTCAAGACACATCGGGGCATCGACCTCATCGGCATCATGCGCGCAGTACGGGCGAATCTTGCCGACACCGGCGTGGTTCAAGGTGGCTCCACGATCACCCAGCAGCTCGCCAAATCCCTCGTCGGAAACGACAGGAGCGGGAGCCGCAAGCTCAGGGAACTCGTGCTGGCCAAGCGCATCGAGGCTGGTATCGACAAGACCGAAATCCTGCGACTGTATCTCGACAGGGCCTTTTTCGGGCGTGGCGCAACGGGGATCGAAGCCGCCGCGCGGGCCTTCTTTGCAAAACCGGCTCGTGACCTGACCCTGTTCGAGGCCGCCGCGCTCGTCGGGCGACTGCCAGCGCCGAGTGGACCCAGCACCGCCGAGTCACTCGAAGACGATGCCCGCGAGGTGCTCGAACGGATGATTGCCGCAGAGGTGATCACCCAGGCCGAAGCCGATGCCGCGCTGGCCGAGGGCCCGCAGCCCGGACAGCTGAAACCGCTGTCGATCGATATCCGTCACTACGAAGCCTGGGTGGGTCGGGTGCTGCACAGAAACGGAATCAGGGGCACTGTCCAGGTGAGCCTGGCCGTGAACCCGCGCCACCAGATGGCCGCGCAGGACGTGATCGCCGATGCCATTGCGCAAGATCAGCTGGACTCAACCCAGGAAGTCGCGCTTGGCGCGATCGCGCCCGACGGCCGGGTGACCGCGCTTGTCGGCGGACGCGCCTACGGCGTCAGCCAGTTCGACCGCGCAAGCCTGGCACGGCGCCAGCCCGGCTCGACGGTCAAGCCGTTCACCTTTCTCGGCGCACTCGAGCAGGGCTGGACACCGGAGCAGATGATCGATGACGCGCCCGTGCAGATCGATGCCTGGCAACCGCGCAATCACGACCTGCGCTACATGGGCGAGTTGACATTGACGGATGCCCTGAAGCACTCGCGCAACGCTGCGACGATCCGCCTTGCTCAGGATGTCGGGGCCGACAAGGTTGCCGATCTGTTCGAGCGCTTCGGGCTGCCGATGGATCGGGAGCGCCCCGCCTTTCTGCTGGGTGCTGAAACGACCCGGCTGCTCGATCTGGCCAACGCCTATGCGAGCCTCGCCGCCGGCGGGCGGCGCGTTGCCTCAACGGGCATCCTCGGCGTTCTCGACCCGACCGGCAATGTCCTGATGCGCGCGGCGCCCTCACCACAAGACCGGATCGCCGACCCCGATGCTGTAGCAGCTTTGACCACGATGCTCCATGATGCGGCGCGTGGCGACGGGCTCGCCGGCAAGTCCGGAACCAGCCAGAAAAACCGCGATGCCTGGTTCGCGGGCTTCTCGGACGAAGCAACCGCCGCCGTCTGGGTCGGGCGGGATGATGCCAGCCCCATGCCCGGAACCTTCGGCGGCGGAGTGAGTGCACAGATCTGGCGGAACTTTCTCAAGACCATCGGCCCTCCGGCAGAGTCTCGGGCAGAGGTATCGCAAATTCCATGAGCATGTCCGCAAATCATGTTCGATCGGGGTGAAAAGTAAGCGCCGCCCGCGCCCCGTTGGAATTGGGCTTGCGCTTCGGTGCGCGGGCTGGATGCGGCGCGTCGAGTGCCGGTCTGCGCGCTCCGGGGTCATCCGATCACCGTTTCCGGGACATCCGATCACTTGGGCAGCGGCAGCCGAACGTATCACTCGGCCGCATCGACAACGGTGGGCGCCTCCAGCTTTTCGACATATCGCTTGAACGCCGCGACTGAGTTGAAACAGCGGAAGCCTGCAGCACTGGCAAGAGAGATCAGATCTGGGCCCTCATCAAGCAGGACTGCCACCGGCTCAGTCAACTCCTCCTGAACCCCACTGGGCCACGCCAGGTCGAGCATGGCGCGCGGCGCAGCGGTCTCGGGGTCGAGCAGGTCAAACGACATCTCACCGCGGGTGAAGCCGCGCTCTGCAACCCACTCATTAAGGGCCTCAAGCTCTTGCGCCTCATCCTCTCCGGCGATCCCGCCCGGTAGTTGCGCCGCGCCAAGTCTCGCGGGCTTTGCGCCGTCGAGAATGGCCGCGTCATCGTGCAGAAGAGATTTCAGGCAGGAGTTTGCGGCTTCGGCCAGAAGCTCCTTCCGCGCCTCCATGAAATCTCGATAGGCCTCTACGCGCCACAGCCGGGGGTCATCCGGGATCCATTGGGAACGCAGCGCGCCCGGATGCTTCTCCTCGACCTCTGGGAAATAGTCCTCGGGTCGCCTATCGGAGATCATCAAGTTACATTCCTTCGTCAGGAAGCAGAAGTTGGCCAGAGCATTGACCTCGGCCCGCGCATGGTCTGCCTTGTAGAGTTGCGCCTTGGGGAAGATATGATGCACCTCGAGACTGCTCATCCGGCCGTGCATATGGTGGCTGAGCGGCAGCCCGTCACAAAAGTTGCGCGCCTCGTTCATGCGCGTCAGCATATAGAGCACCGGATAGAAGCGCGCGCCGACACTCCAGCTGTGGAAGTGACCCGGCTCCACGCGCAGGCCACCTTGCGCA
>PUNI01000385.1 GCA_003551745.1 Paracoccaceae bacterium
CCCCCGCGCTTACGCTTGAGGGAGTGTCCCCCCGCGCTTACGCTTGAGGGAGTGTCCCTCCCTACGCTTACGCTTCCTCCAATTTGTGCGCCACCCACTGCACGTAGTCGGCAAGGGGCACCGCTTCCACCACGATGGGCATGAAGCCGTGGTTCACGCCACAAATTTCGCTGCATTGGCCGTAGAATACGCCCTCACGCTGCAGGAAGAGAGAGACCTGGTTCAGGCGCCCGGGTACTGCGTCACATTTCACGCCCAGGGAAGGCACCGCCCAACTGTGCAGGACATCCGCCGCCGTCAGCAACAAACGCACGTGGGTGTGAAGGGGCAACACCACGCGTTGGTCGACCTCCAACAGGCGCAATTCGCCCGGTGCCAGGTCCTCCTCGGGCACCATGTAGCTGTCATACTGCAACGCGGGTTCATCTCCCTCGTTGTAGTCGCTGTACTCGTAGGTCCAGTACCACTGGTGACCGATGGCCTTCACGGTCACGCGGGGATCCACCACTTCATCCAAGGAGTACAGGAGGGCGAAGGAAGGGAGCGCAATCACCAACAGCACCAAGCTGGGCACCACGGTCCACACCACCTCGATGGTGGTTCCGTGAAACACCTTGTGGGCTTGGGGGTTGCGCGACTGGTGAAAGTGCCACAGGGTGCGCGACAGCATCCAAAAGACGAATCCCACGATGGCCAACAGGAAAAAGAAGATGTCGTGGTGCAGGTCCATGAGGCCCTGCATGACCGGGGTGGCGGGGTCCTGAAAGCCCATCTGCCACGCCTCGGGCGCATCGGCGCGCACCGTGGGCAGCAGGGCACAAAACAGGGAAACCATAGGCACTCGCTCTTTCCAGGGGAACCAGGGCGGTCCCCCTCCCCAGGTTGGGTTCGAACCAACGGCACTGCGGTTAACAGCCGCACGCTCTACCGCTGAGCTACTGGAGAGCACAGGGGGTCGCACTGCCCCACCCCCGCAGCGCACGAGGAGCGGTCGGGAGATCGACCAAGCGGTCGGGAGATCGACCAAGCGGTCGGGAGATCGACCCCCGCGCGTACAAGGCGGAGCAGCCCCCCACGTGCACCGAGACCGGGCCTAGCCCCGTCCTCGCGCGCGTCGAAGCGTGCGCGCGAAATCCCGCGCGCCTTGCGCACCGGGGTGTTGCACCTTGCCCGCAGGCGGACGGTGCAGGGTCAGCACGATGGCCCCGATCATGGCCACCAACAACAGGGCGCTCGCCAACAGCACCTGCGGGCTGTACAGGGTGTACAGGCGCTGCCCCAGGGCCGTCAAGGTGTCCTGGTGGACCACCTGACGCGCCCAGTGCACCCAGGAGGGCGCACGCAGGGCGGGGTGTTCTGGGCCGGGAAGAAAGGGGATGAAGTCTTCCTGCAGAACCAGGAGCACCTCCAATAGAAAGAGCAGGCCCAGCACGCCGCCTACGGGGAGATAGCGCAGTGCGTTCTCCCGCAGCGCCGCGAGTTGCACGTCCAACATCATCACCACGAAGAGAAACAGCACCGCCACGGCGCCCACGTACACCACGAGAAAGAGCATGGCGAAGACATCCAGGTCCAACAACAGCAACACCCCCGCGCTGTTGGCGAAGACCAGAATCAGGAAGAGCACCGAGTGCACGGGGTTCTTCGCACGGATGACCAGCCCTCCCGCCACCAGGGCGAGGCTGGCAAAGAGATAGAACAGACCCAACTCCGCCGAAGCGGGGGAGGCCGTGGACCACGGGACCATGGGCCTTCACTTTTTTCTTCCCCGGAACGGGGTTCCTTCGGGAGGGATTCCGCCCGTGGGGCCCAGCTTGGGGACCTGCACCAAACCGGGGAGCCTTGCACTTGCGCCCTCGGCGCAAGTCCTCCGGGATCCGGGTTTTGGATCCGTAAAACAAAGGGATGCCGACCGTGGTGGCCAGTCCTTTGGAGCAGTTCGCGCTCCTGTCCCTGGTGCCCTTGCACCTGGGACCGCTGTATTTGTCCTTCACCAACGCCGCCCTCTTCATGACCCTGGCGGCGGGAGTCGCCTGGGCCCTGGGCCGCGCCGTGACGCTGCAGGGGGGCGCTTTGGTGCCTGGACCCTGGCAGGGTGGGGTGGAGATGGTGTACGAGTTCGTGCGCAACCTCGTGGAGGAGCAGGTAGGCCCCGCAGGGCGCCCCTATTTCCCGCTGCTCTTTACGACCTTCACCTTCCTGCTGCTGTGCAATCTCGTGGGCATGGTGCCCTACAGCTTCACCGTGACCAGTCACTTCGTGGTGACCTTCGGGCTGTCCCTCTCCCTCTTCTTGGGGATCACCGCCGTGGGGTTCCAGCACCACGGATGGCACTTCTTCAGCTTTCTGTTGCCCAAGGGAGCGCCTCTGGTGCTCGCGCCGCTTCTAGTGGTGTTGGAACTGGTGTCCTACTGCTTCCGCGCCGTGAGCCTGGGCGTGCGACTTTTCGCCAACATGATGGCGGGACACACCCTGGTGAAAATTCTTTGCGGCTTCGCCTGGAGCATGCTCTCGCTGGGGGGTCTGCTCGCCCTGGGTGCCGTGGCGCCCTTGGCCATCGTATTGGCCATCACGGGGTTGGAGGTGGCCGTGGCCGTGTTGCAGGCCTACGTGTTTACCATCCTCACCTGCATCTATTTGAACGATGCCATTCATCTGCACTGAGGGTGCACTGCGCCTACACGGAGGGTGCATTGCGGCGCCATGGGCGCCGCAGCCCCGACGCGGAAGTAGCTCAGGGGTAGAGCGCGGCCTTGCCATGGCCGAGGACGAGGGTTCGATCCCCTTCTTCCGCTCGGTGGGGCGATCCCTCTTCCCCCCGAGGCCCCTCGCTACGGGTCTCGCTGGCCCCGAAGGGCGGGTCTCCACTGGACGCCAGTGGGGAGTGGTGCGTCCTGTCGGACTTGCGTGGTGCGTCCTGTCGGACTTGCGTGGTGCGTCCTGTCGGACTTGCGTGGTGCGTCCTGTCGGACTTGCGTGCCTGTAGCTCAATGGAGAGAGCGTCAGACTACGGATCTGAAGGTTGAGAGTTCGAGTCTTTC
>PUNI01000136.1 GCA_003551745.1 Paracoccaceae bacterium
CTGGGCGCCGATGTGCCCGTCTGCCTCGACGGGCGGCCGAGCCGGATGGGCGGTATCGGCGATGAACTGGTGCCCGCCCCGCCGCTTCCCCCGGTCTGGCTGGTGCTGGCCAACCCGCGGCTGGAGACTCCCACCCGGGCGGTCTTCGAGGCGCTGGAAAGCCGCGATAACCCGCCGATGGCGCGGCAGTTGCCCGGCTGGCGCGACGCCGCGGCTCTGGCGGGCTGGATGGCGACACAGCGCAACGATCTCGAGGCGCCGGCACGCCGCCTCTTTCCCGCGATCGACCAGGTGCTGTCGGATATGGCCGCGCAGCCGGGCTGTCTGCTGGCGCGGATGTCCGGCTCGGGCGCCAGCTGCTACGGGCTGTTCTCCGACGCGCGGCAGGCAGCGGCCGCGGCGAGGTCCCTGCGGCGTGCCCGGCCGGGCTGGTGGGTTGCCGACAGCGCCCTCGTGCAGGGTGTTCCCGCCCCGGCCTGACGGCAGCGGGTGTGCGGTCAGACCTTCCGCGACACCACGAACTCGGCGAGATCGCGCAGGATGTCGCGCAGGGGATGGTCCGGCAGCGGATCGAGGGCGCTGCGCGCGCGCTCGGCCCAGGTGAAGGCCTGCTGCCGCGTCGCCTCCAGCGCCCCGTGTCGCTTCAGAATGGCCAGCGCCTCTGCCAGATCGCCGTCACGCTGCTCGCCCGCCTCGATGACCCGCGCCCAGAAGGCGCGCTCCGCCGCGTCGGCCGCGGCAACCGCGCGGATCACAGGCAGCGTCAGCTTGCGCTCGCGGAAGTCATCGCCGAGGTTCTTGCCGATGCCGTCCCCGGCCCCACCATAGTCCAGCCAGTCGTCGGCCATCTGGAAGGCGATGCCCAGCGCATCGCCATAGACCCGCAGCCCCTCGACCTGCTCGGCCGGGGCGCCCGCGATCAGCCCGCCGGCCTCACAGGCCGCGGCGAAGAGGGTCGCCGTCTTGCCGCGCACCACCTGCAGATAGATGTCCTCGGTCGTGGCCAGATTGCGCGCCGCCGTCAGCTGCAGCACCTCGCCCTCGGCGATCTTCGCCGCCGCGTCCGACAGGATCGCCAGCACCGGCAGCGACCCGGTGCCGACCATCAGCTGGAAGGCCCGCGCGAACAGATAGTCGCCCACCAGAACCGAGGACTTGTTGTCCCACAGCAAATTCGCCGTCGGCCGGCCGCGTCGCCGCGCGCTTTCGTCGACGACATCGTCGTGCAGCAGCGTGGCGGTGTGGATGAACTCGACCGTCGCGGCGAGATCGACGTGGTGGCGCCCGCCATAGCCGCAGATGCGCGCCGCCGCCAGCGTCAGCAAGGGGCGCAGACGCTTGCCGCCGGCCTCGACCAGATGCGCCGTCACCTCGGGAATGCGCGGTGCGTGCTCGGACGCCATGCGCGTCCGGATCACCGCGTTCACCGCCTCCATGTCGGCCGTCAGCGCCTCGCGCAGCGCATCGTCGGGCCGCATCTTCGCCTCGTCGAGCCCCATCTTCGTTCCCACCCTGACGCTCACGCCCCCTTGCCTCGACACGGGCGGCGGACTGCCCTTATCTGGGAGGCATGAAGGAGTTGCTGCGCACCAACGACCCGACCGTTCTGGCCTTCGCCACCGCGCTGCTTGAGGGCGAGGGTATAGAGGTCTTCGCCCTCGACGTCCATATGAGCGCGCTGGAGGGGTCGATCGGCATTTTGCCGCGGCGGCTGATGGTCCGGCGGTCCGATCACTTCCGGGCGCGCGCGATCCTGGCCGACAACGACGTGCCTCTGGAAAGCTGACGCGGTGGGCTTTGCGGCGGCAGAGCTCACCGAGGACGGTTTTCTCGGCGGGCGGCTGCGGCTGCTGCAGCCGCGCCATGGCTATCGCGCTGCGACCGATCCGGTGCTGCTTGCCGCCGCCGTGCCTGCCCGGGCCGGGCAGAGCGTGCTCGACCTCGGCTGCGGTGCCGGCGTTGCGAGCCTCTGCCTCGGCGCGCGGGTGCCGGGTGTCGCGCTCGCCGGCATCGAGCGCCAGTCTGCCTATGCGGCGCTCGCGCGGGCCAATGCGGACCGCTGCGCGCTGGCGCTGGAGGTGATCGAGGCCGACATCGCCGCCCTGCCGCCGAGCCTGCGCGCGCGCAGTTTCGACCATGTGCTGAGCAACCCGCCCTGGTTCGCGCCCGAGGCCCCGCCGGCGCGCGACCCGGGCCGCGACGGTGCGCACCGCGAGACGACGCCGCTTGCGCTCTGGATCGACACCGGGCTGCGGCGCCTGCGGCCCGGCGGCACGCTGAGCCTGATCCTGCCGGTTGCACGGCTGCCGGCCGCGCTCGCGGCGCTCGAGGGCCGGGCCAGCGCCACGGTGCTGCCGCTGGCGGCGCGGGCGGGGCGTGCGGCGGGACGGGTCATCCTGCAGGCGCGCAAGGGCGCACGCAGCCCGTTCCGGCTGCTGGCGCCCTTCGTGCTCCATGCCGGCGCGCGACACCTGCAGGACGGCGAGGATTCCACGGCAGCGGCCCAGGCGGTGCTGCGCGACGCGGCGGCGCTCGATCTGGCATGATCAGCGCCAGGCGACCTCCCCGAGGAAGATGTAGCCGGCCCCGTAGATCGTCTTGATGAGGCGGGGGTTGCGCGGATCCTCGCCGAGCTTCGTGCGCAGGCGCGAGATGCGCACGTCCATGGCCCGGTCGAAGCTCTCGCCGGCCGCGCCGCCGAGGGCCTCCTGCATCTGCGCGCGCGAGATCAGCCGGCGCGGGCTTTCCAGGAAAAGCCGCAGCACCTCGCCCTCGGCATGGCTGAAGGGCACCTCGCGGCCCTCGGCGTCGCTGAGCACATAGCGGTCGAAATGCGCCGTCCAGCCGTTGAAGGTGGCCGCCTTCGCGCCGCGCTCGGGCTCTGGCCGGGGCCGGCGCAGGCGCGCGCGCACCCGCGCCACCACCTCGGCAGGCTCGAAGGGCTTGATGATGTAGTCGTCGGCGCCGAGCTCGAGGCCCGTGACGCGATCCTGCACCTGCGCGCGGCCAGAGACGATGATGATCGCCGCGCCCGACTCCA
>PUNI01000160.1 GCA_003551745.1 Paracoccaceae bacterium
CCCTGAGCCCGGTTTGATCCGGCGCAAGGCGGCCCGCCCACCGTCGCGCGAAGCTCGCGTCGAAGCCCGGAAACGGAAACCAGTTGACCGAAGCCCGAAGCCCGCCATGGACCTTGACGCGATCACCGCCCTGCTCAGCGATCCGCAGACCCATGGCGGGCAGCCGGTCGAGGTGATCCGCACCCATGCCGCGCTGGTCTTCCTCGCCGGCGAGCACGCGCTGAAGATCAAGCGGCCGGTGGTCTACGACTACCTCGATTTCTCGCGGCCCGAGACCCGCCGTGACATGCTGGCCCGCGAGATCGATCTCAACCGCCCGGCGGCGCCGGAGATCTATGGAGATCTGGTGCCGATCACCCGCGAAGCCGACGGGCGGCTCGCGCTCGACGGCGATGGGGTCGCGGTGGAATGGGCGCTGAGGATGCGCCGGTTCCCGGCCGAGGCGGAACTCTCGCGGATCGCCGCCCGGGGCGAACTGACGTCCGAGCTTGCCGCGCGCCTCGGCACGGTGGTCGCGGACTATCACCTGGCGGCACCGCAACGGACCGCCGCGGGCCCGGACCTCATCGTCGAGATCCTCGACGAGCTGGGCCGCGTCTTCGCCGAGATCCCCGGCGCGATCCCTCCCGCCGAGGCGGCGGATTTCGACAGGGCGGCGCGCGCCTGTCTGCGGCGGGTGTCGGGGCTGCTCGCGCGCCGCGCCGCCCAAGGCTGGGTGCGGCGCTGTCACGGTGACCTTCATCTGCGCAACCTCGTGCTGATCGACGGCCGCCCGGTGCCCTTCGACGCGCTGGAATTCGACGAACGGCTCGGCACGATGGACGTGCTCTACGACCTCGCCTTCCTGCTGATGGACCTCTTGAACAGCCGCCTTGCCACGGCGGCCAACATCGTTCTGAACCGCTGGCTCGCCGGCATGCGGGATCCCGCGCATCTTGACGCGCTGGCCGCGCTGCCGCTGTTTCTGGCGATCCGCGCCGCGATCCGGGCCATGGTGGCCGGCCAGCGAGCCGAGGGTGCCGGTGGAGCGGAGGGGCAGGACGCCGTCGCCGAGGCGCGCGCCTACATGGCCGCCGCCCGCGCCTATCTCGCGCCGGCGCCGCCCCGCCTGGTGGCGGTCGGCGGGCTGTCGGGCAGCGGGAAGACCACGCTGGCGGCGGCCCTCGCCCCACAGATCGGGCCGGCCCCGGGGGCAGTGCATCTGCGCAGCGACCTGATCCGGAAGCAACTGGCCGGCGTGGGCGAGACCGACCGGCTGCCGCCCGAGCGCTACACGCCGGAAGCCAATGCCCGGGTCTATGCCGCGCTGCACGCGCTCAGCCGCCGCGCCCTCGCCGCCGGCCACGGCGTGGTCCTCGACGCGGCGCATCTCGCGCCCGAGGAGCGGGCTGCGACGGCGGCAGCGGCCGGCGGGCATCCCTTCACCGGGCTCTGGCTTGACGCCGCCCCCGAGGTGCTGATCGCAAGGGTGGACGCCCGCAGCGGCGACGCCTCCGACGCCGATGCCGCGGTGGTGCGGCGTCAGCTGACCCGGGCGGGCGCGGTGACCGACTGGGCGCGGATCGACGCGACGGGCGGCCTGGCGGCGACGCTCGCGTCCGCCCGCGCGCTCATCGATCCGACCTAGTCGCCGGCGGGCGCGGATCGATCGGCGCCGGGTCCAGCGCAAGCTCGGCCTCCAGCGCCGCAGCGTGGGACAGGAGCCCGGCCTCGTCCTGCCAGCGGCCGACCATCTGCAGCCCCACCGGCAGGCCCGCGGCGGTGAAGCCGCAGGGCAGCGACAGCGCCGGGTGGCCGGTGAGCGTGATCGCATAGGCGATGGCCAGCCAGTCGATGTAGGTCTCGAACCTCACCCCGGCGCATTCGGTGACGAAGCGCTGCTCCACCGGAAAGGCTGGCACGATGGTCGCGGGGCAGAGGAGCAGGTCGTAGGTCTCGAAGAAGGCCCGCGCCCGGGCCATGATGGTGCCGCGGCTGCGCAGCGCTTCCGCCACCTCGGCCCCGGTGAGCGCGAGGCCCTTCTCGGTGTTCCAGATCACGTCGTCCTTCAGCTTTTCGCGATGGTCGCGCAGCTTGTCGGCGTGCCCCACCGCGAAGCCGAGCGCGCGCAGGGTCTGGAAACAGGCATGCGCGCCGGTGAAGTCGGGGCTGGAGACCTCCACCGCCACGCCCAGCCGCTCCAGCCGGCGTGCGGCAGCCTCGGTGAGCGCGGCGACCTCCGCATCGACCGGGGTGAGCCCGCCGAGATCGGGCGAAAACGCCACCCGGCGCGGCAACCGCGGGGCCTGGGCCGCGGCGAGGAAGGGGGTCGCCGGGGCGGGCAGCGAGATCGCCTCGCGCGGATCGGGCCCCGCAAGCGCGTCGAGGAAAAGCGCCACATCGGCGACGCTGCGAGCCATCGGCCCTTCCACCGACAGGCTGCCCCAAGGATCCGGGGCCGGACCCTTCGGCACCCGGCCGACCGAGGGGCGCAGGCCGACGATCCCGCAGAAGCTCGCCGGGTTGCGCAAGGACCCGCCGAGGTCGGAGCCATGGGCGAGCCACGCCATCCCGGTCTTCAGCGCCACCGCCGCCCCGCCGGAACTGCCCGCAGGCGTCAACGCGGTGTTCCACGGGTTGCGGGTGATGCCGAAGACGGCGTTGAAGGTCTGCGCGCCGGCGCCGAATTCAGGCGTGTTCGACTTGGCGTAGATCGCCCCGCCCGTGGCTTCGATACGCTCGACCACATGGTCGTCGGCGTCGGGGATGTGGTCGGCGAAGATGGGCGAGCCATGGGTGGTGCGCACGCCCCGGGTTTCCGACAGATCCTTCACCGCAACCGGCAGGCCGTGCAGAGGCGCCACCGGCCGGACCGCGCGCGCCCGATCCAGGCACAAGGTGGGCAGGGCGTTCACCTGCGGATCGACCGCCGCGATGCGGGCGGCCAGCGCGTCGAGCAGTTCGGCCGGCTGCCCCTCCCGGCGAGCCAGCCTGACCGTCAGCTCCACCGCGCCGGCGCGGATCAGATCGTCCATGGTGCCCCCTGAACTGCTCGCGGGC
>PUNI01000417.1 GCA_003551745.1 Paracoccaceae bacterium
GCTGGAGCGCTTCGCCATCCACCAGGCGCTGTCGGACCGCTTCGGCGCGCACTGGCCGGCCTGGCCCGCCCCCTTCCGCCACCCTGAGAGCCCCGAGGCCGCGGAATTTGCCCGCGAGAACGCGGCCGAGGTGACGTTTCACGCCTGGGCGCAGTGGATGGCGCACCGCCAGCTTGCCGCGGCGCAGGCGCAGGCGCGCGGGGCGGGGATGCGCCACGGCCTTTACCTGGACCTTGCCGTGGGCACCCACCCCGACGGGGCCGAGACCTGGGCCGACCCGGAGGTCTATGCCCGCGAGGTCTCGCTGGGCGCGCCCCCCGACGCGCTCGGCCCCTTCGGCCAGAGCTGGGGCCTCGCGCCGCTGCGCCCCGATGTGCTGCTGGCGCGCGGGATGCACCCCTTTGCCGACATCCTGCGCGCACAGTTCCGCCATGCCGGGCTGCTGCGCATCGACCACATCCTGGGGTTTGCGCGCGCCTTCTGGGTGCCGCCGGGCCTGCCGGGGGCCTATGTCGCCATGCCGCGCGACGCGCTCCTGGCGGTGGCGCGGCTGGAGGCGGCGCGTGCCGGCGCGACGCTGGTGGGCGAGGACCTGGGCTCCATCCCGCCGGGCCTGCAGAGCGCGCTGGCCGCCTCGGGCCTGCTGGGCTGTCGCGTGGTGATGTTCGAGCGCGACGACGGCGGCGCCTACCTGCCGCCCGAGAGCTATCCCGAGCCGGTGCTGGCGGCCTTCGGCACCCATGATCTGCCGACCTTCCGGGGCTGGCGGGCCGGGCGCGAGATCGACTGGCGCGAACGCTTGGGCGACATCGACGCCGCCGCTGCCGATGGCTTCCGGGCCGCGCGCCGGCAGGAGGTGGCCGCCTTCGACGCGGTGGCGGGGCCCGATCCCGAGGCGCTGCACCGCTTCCTCGCCCGCACGCCCTCGGCGCTGGTTGCAGTGCAGGCCGAGGATGTGTTCGACTGCATCGAGCAGGCCAATCTGCCGGGGACGGTCGCGGTGCATCCCAACTGGCGCAGGCGCCTGCCGGTCTCGCTGGGCGAGATGGCCGCCGACCCGAGGCTTGCCCGAACCGCGGCGCTGATGGCGCGCGCCGGCCGCATGGAGGAGACGCAGATGCACATCGCCACCCATGCCACCCGCCCGATCGAGGGCCAGAAACCCGGAACCTCGGGCCTGCGGAAGAAGACCCGGATGTTCATGGGCCCGCATTACCTGGAGAATTTCGTGCAGGGCCTGTGGAACGCGCTCGGCGGCATCGAGGGGCGCACGCTGGTGCTGGGCGGTGACGGGCGGTATTTCAACGACCGCGCCGCGCAGGTGATCCTGCGCATGGCGGCGGCAGGGGGCGCGGCGCGGGTGATCGTCGGGCAGGGCGCGCTTCTGTCCACGCCCGCGGCCTCGCATCTGATCCGGCTGCGGCAGGCCGACGGCGGGGTGATCCTGTCGGCCTCGCACAATCCCGGCGGGCCCGACGAGGATTTCGGCATCAAGTTCAACACCCCCAACGGCGGCCCGGCGCCGGAGGCGCTGACCGACGCGATCCATGCCGAGACGCAGCGCATCAGCGAATACCGCATCCTCGAGGCGCAGGATGTCGATCTTGCCCATCGCGGCGAGCATCAGCTGGGCCCGCTGGTGGTGGAAGTGGTCGACCCGGTCGCCGACTATGCCGCGCTTATGGAGCGGGTGTTCGACTTCGACGCGATCCGGGGCCTGTTCCGGTCCGGCTTCCGCATGACCTTCGACGCGATGCACGCGGTCACCGGCCCCTATGCCGCGCATCTGCTGGAGCGGGTGCTCGGTGCGCCCATGGGTTCGGTCGTCAACGCGGTGCCGCTGCCGGATTTCGGCGGCCATCACCCCGACCCCAACCCGACCTGGGCGAAGCTGCTCCACCAGCATCTGATGGGCGCGCAGGCGCCGGATTTCGGTGCGGCCTCTGACGGCGACGGGGACCGCAACATGATCCTCGGCCGCGGCATCTATGTCAGCCCCTCCGACAGCCTCGCCGTGCTCGCCGCCAACGCCCATCTGGCGCCCGGCTATCGCGACGGGCTGAAGGGGGTGGCACGTTCGATGCCCACCTCCCGCGCGGTGGACCGGGTGGCGGCCCGGCGCGGCATGGCCTGCTTCGCCACGCCCACGGGATGGAAGTTCTTCGGCAACCTGCTCGACGCCGGGCGGGTGAGCCTGTGCGGCGAGGAGAGCTTCGGCACCGGCTCGGACCATGTGCGCGAGAAGGACGGGCTCTGGGCGGTGCTGATGTGGCTGAACATCCTCGCCGTGAGGCGGATGTCGGTGGCCGAGATCCTCGCCGAGCACTGGGGCGAGTTCGGCCGCAACTATTACTCGCGGCACGATTACGAGGGGCTCGAAGCGACCGGCGCCAGCGAGCTGATGGACGGGCTGCGCGACCGGCTGGCGGGGCTGCCCGGCAGCACCGCGGCCGGGCTGACCGTGGCGGCGGCGCGGGATTTCGCCTATATCGACCCGGTCGACGGCAGCACCGCGACCGGGCAGGGCCTGGAGATCGATTTCGAGGGCGGCGCCCGCGCCGTGTTCCGCCTCTCCGGCACCGGCACCGAGGGCGCCACCCTGCGTGTCTATCTGGAGACGGTGGAGGACGATCCCGACCGGCTCGCCCTCGATCCGCAGGAGGCGCTGGCTCCGGTGATCGCGGCCGCCGACGAGATCGCCGGCATCCAGGTCCGCACCGGCCGCACCGCCCCTGACGTGATCACCTGAGGAGAAAGCCCGTGAAGGACATCGCCGGCCCGCAGTTGAACGAGGCAGAGACCGGCGCGCTGGCCGACTGGGTGCGCGCCCAGATGATGGAGGCGCTCACCGCCTTCGACGCCGCCACGTCGATCGCCCACCGGCTGGGTGCGCAGGTCGAGGGCGATCTCTGCCGCTTCGCCTTCTGGACGCCCGAGCTTCTGGATCATCGCGTGCCCGACGGCGACATCTTCCTGGAACTGCTCGACCCGATGGAGCCGGTGGCGCTGACCCGCGCGCGCCAGAGGGTCC
>PUNI01000120.1 GCA_003551745.1 Paracoccaceae bacterium
GGACGGCCAGTGGCCGGCCCCGCCGCCCGCGAAGGAGCAGAAGGCCGCGGCCGACAAGATCCTGAAGAAGGCCGAGGCGACCGGCACCCCCATCACCGACAAGCAGCTGCGCCGGGCGGTGCTGGATTCGATCCGGGCGCTGATGATCATCCGCGCCTATCGCATCCGCGGCCATCTGGTGGCCGACCTCGACCCGCTGGGGATGCGCGACCAGACCCCGCATCCGGAGCTCGACCCGACCTCCTACGGCTTCACCGAGGCCGACCTCGACCGGCCGATCTTCATCGACAACGTGCTCGGGCTCGAGGTGGCGCCGCTCCGGCAGATCATGGAGATCCTCAAGCGCACCTATTGCGGCACCTTCGCGCTGCAGTTCATGCACATCTCCGATCCCGAACAGTCGGCCTGGCTGAAGGAGCGCATCGAGGGCTACGGCAAGGAGATCAGCTTCACCAAGCAGGGCCGGCAGGCGATCCTGAACAAGCTGGTGGAGGCCGAGGGCTTCGAGAAGTTCCTGCATGTCAAGTACATGGGCACCAAGCGATTCGGCCTCGACGGCGCCGAGGCGGTGATCCCGGCGATGGAGCAGATCATCAAGCGCGGCGGCGCTCTGGGCGTCAAGGAGATCGCCATCGGCATGCCCCACCGCGGCCGGCTCTCGGTGCTCGCCAACGTCATGGGCAAGCCCTATCGCGCGATCTTCAACGAGTTCCAGGGCGGCAGCTACAAGCCCGAGGACGTCGATGGCTCGGGCGACGTTAAATACCACCTCGGCGCCAGTTCCGACCGTGAGTTCGACGGCAACAGCGTGCACCTGTCGCTGACCGCCAATCCGTCGCACCTGGAGGCGGTCAACCCGGTGGTTCTCGGCAAGTGCCGGGCCAAGCAGGATCAGGCGAACGATCTCGCGCGCACCTCGGTCCTGCCGGTGCTGCTGCATGGCGACGCGGCCTTCGCCGGGCAGGGCGTGGTGGCCGAGTGCTTCGGCCTCTCGGGGCTGAAGGGCCACCGCACCGGCGGCACGCTGCACATCATCGTCAACAATCAGATCGGCTTCACCACCGCGCCGCATTTCAGCCGCTCCTCGCCCTATCCCACCGACATCGCGCTGATGGTCGAGGCGCCGATCTTCCATGTGAACGGCGACGACCCCGAGGCGGTGGTTCATGCCGCCAAGGTCGCCACCGAGTTCCGCCAGAAGTTCCGCAAGGACGTGGTGCTCGACGTCTTCTGCTACCGCCGGTTCGGCCACAACGAGGGCGACGAGCCGATGTTCACCAACCCGGTGATGTACAACCGGATCAAGCGGCACAAGACGACGCTGCAGCTCTATACCGACCGGCTGGTGGCCGACGGGCTGATCCCGGAGGGCGAGATCGAGGACATGAAGGCCGGCTTCCAGGCCCGGCTCAACGAGGAGTTCGAGGCCGGAAAGACCTTCAAGCCGAACAAGGCCGACTGGCTCGACGGCCGCTGGTCTCACCTCAACCGCGAGGGCGAGGAGTACCAGCCCGGACAGACAGCGATCAAGGCCGAAACCCTGGCCGAGGTCGGTGCGGCGCTGACCCATGTGCCGGAGGGCTTCGACCTGCACCGCACGGTGGGCCGGCTTATCGAGACGAAGGCGCGGATGTTCGACAGCGGCACGGGCTTCGACTGGGCGACCGGGGAGGCGCTGGCCTTCGGCTCGCTGCTGCTCGAGGGGTATCCGGTGCGGCTGGCGGGGCAGGACTCGACCCGCGGCACCTTCAGCCAGCGCCATTCGGCCTTCATCGACCAGTCCACCGAGGACCGCTACTACCCGCTCAACCACATCCGCGAGGGCCAGTCGCGTTACGAGGTCATCGATTCGATGCTCTCGGAATACGCGGTGCTCGGCTTCGAATACGGCTATTCGCTGGCCGAGCCCAATGCGCTGGTGATGTGGGAGGCGCAGTTCGGCGATTTCGCCAATGGCGCGCAGATCATGTTCGACCAGTTCATCTCGTCGGGCGAGTCGAAATGGCTGCGCATGTCCGGCCTGGTGATGCTGCTGCCCCATGGCTTCGAGGGCCAGGGGCCCGAGCACTCCTCGGCGCGGCTGGAACGCTTCCTGCAGATGTGCGCACAGGACAACTGGATCGTGGCCAACTGCACCACGCCCGCCAACTACTTCCACATCCTGCGCCGGCAGATCCACCGCAGCTTCCGCAAGCCGCTGGTGCTGATGACGCCGAAATCGCTGCTGCGCCACAAGCTTTGCGTGTCCGACCTCGGCGACTTCACCGATGGCTCGCAGTTCCACCGGGTGCTGTGGGACGATGCGCAGAAGGGCCACAGCGACACCCGGCTGAAGCCCGACGGCGAGATCCGGCGCGTGGTGCTGTGCTCGGGCAAGGTCTATTTCGACCTCCTGGAGGAACGCGACGCGCGCGGGATCGACGACATCTATCTGCTGCGCGTCGAGCAGTTCTATCCCTTCCCGGCCATGAGCCTCACCCAGGAGCTGGGGCGCTTCAAGGGCGCCGAAGTCCTGTGGTGTCAGGAAGAACCGAAGAACCAGGGCGCGTGGTCCTTCATCGAGCCCAATCTCGAATGGGTGCTGACCCGCATGGGTTCGGCCCACACCCGCCCCCGCTATGTCGGCCGCCCGGCCGCGGCCTCGCCCGCCACCGGTCTGGCCAGTCAGCACAAGGCCCAACAGGAAGCGCTCGTGCATGAAGCGCTGAACATGGAGTAACGGCAATGTCGATCGAGGTCCGCGTTCCCGCGCTGGGCGAATCCGTCACCGAGGCGACGGTGGCCACCTGGTTCAAGAAACCGGGCGATGCGGTGTCCGCCGACGAGATGCTGTGCGAACTGGAAACCGACAAGGTGACGGTGGAGGTGCCGAGCCCGGCCGCCGGCAAGCTGGGCGAGATCGTCGCCGAGGAGGGCATGACGGTTGCCGTCAACGCGCTGCTCGGAACCATCGCCGAGGGCGGCGCGGGCGCGACGGCGCCGGCACCGGCCGCATCGGCCCAGCAGGCTTCCGCGCCGCC
>PUNI01000158.1 GCA_003551745.1 Paracoccaceae bacterium
GGACGAGGTGCGCGACCGCAAGGCCGAGTGGGACGCCATCGTGGACGACCTGCGCGCGGACCGCGACGCCCTGGTCGCCCGGCATGGGATCGAGCAGGAGTATCTGCAGGCCGCCGTGCCCGACGCGGCCTACTGGCCGGCGGACTGGATCGTCAGCTTCAAGCGGCACCTGCGCCGCCCACTGCTGGTGGACCGGGTGCTGCCGCCGCGCAGGCCGCCGCCCGCCGCGCGCTTTCTCGCGTTCCACGGTCGGCCGCGCCCCATCGACCTGGTGCGGAAGGGCGTCTGGGCCCGGTTTCCCCGGGCCGGGCGCGGCCCGGTGGACTGGATGCAGGACTATTGGCTGCGCCACGGGGGGACCGCGTGACGCAAGGCCCGGCAGCGGGCCCGCGGGCCAGTGACGTGGACTGGCCGGTCTTCGTCGTCAGCCTGCCCGACGCGGTTGATCGCCGCGCCCGCATCCTCGCCCAATGCGCCGGGCTCGGGCTGCGGCCCCGGATCGTGGACGCCATCGACGGCCGCGGCGGTCTGCCCGCGGGTCTGGAGGCCTGCGTGGACCGCGAGCGCGCCGCGGCGCGCGTGGGCAGGCGGCTGAGCGACGCCGAACTGGCCTGCGCCCTGTCGCACCGCGCAGTGCAACGTCGCATCGTCGAGGACGGCCTGCCCGGCGCCATCGTGTTCGAGGACGACGCAATCCTGACGGAGGCGCTCGGCCCCTTCCTGCGCGCCGGTGGCCACAAGGCCGCCGAGTTCGTGCAGATGGACCACATGGACGCCCGCATCTGGCGCGGGCGCGGGCTGCGGTGGTCGCCCGAGATCACCCTCCACCCGCTGGCCGCGAACGCGAGCCTTGCCACCGGCTATGCCCTGTCGGCCGCGGGCGCGCGCCATGTTCTGGCCCACAGCACGCCGGTGGCCGGGCTGGCGGACTGGCCCTGCGACATGACCGCGCTGGACGGTGTCGTCACCTGGCCGCGGCTGGTGGACCACCCGCCACCGGACCCGGATGCCTCGGCCATCGAGGGCGGGCGCAGGGCCCTCGTGGCCGCGGTCCCGCCTGCCCGCGGACGGGCCTGGCGCTTCTTCCGGACCGGATACTGGGCGCGGTGGTGGTTCAAGCGGCGCACCCGCAAGATCAGCTGACCCTGCGCCGACCGATCCCGCCCCGGCCTCCCGCGCCGCGCAGCAGCCGCAGCGCCCGATAGACGCCGAGGCCCCAGCGGAACGCTGTCGGCTCCACGCCGCGCAGCATCTCCCGTGTCTCGGCCCGCTGACCGGCCTTCAAGGCGCGCCGCACATAGCGGGTGGCCAGAAACCAGCGCTCGGCCGAGAAGGGCGGGAAGGCATCGCCGTGGCGCTGCCAGGTGCGCAGGTAGCACGCCGTGACCACCTCGCCCGGCGTTGCGCGGGTCAGCTGGTCGGCGGTGCTGCCGGCGGCACTGTGGCCGCGGTGGACCCGCACGCCGGGCGCTGTCTCGTACCATGGCAACACGCCCCGCGACGCCAGTGCGCAGCACAGGGCGGTGTCCTCGTCCACGGTCTGATCTGCCGGCAAGCCGCCGATGTCCAGATACAGGGCCCGGTCAATCCAGAACCCCGCGCTCAACGCCCCGATCCGATGCCGCAGCGGGGCGCGGGTCGGAAGGCGCCCGGTGGCGTACCGCATGATCTCGAGGCGCTCGGGCCCGCCGTCCTCGCAGCTCAGCACGGCCGCGAATCCGAACAGCGCGCTGCCGGCTGCGGCGCGCAGCACCCGCGCGGGGTAATCCGGCAGCATCTCGTCATCATCGTCGAGGAACAGCACGGTCTGGCCGGTGGCCGCCGCCACGGCGCGGTTGCGCGCCCGTGCTGCGCCCAGCGCTTCCTCGGCGCGCAGCACCCGCAGGGGCCCGCCGAGCCCCTGCAATGCCGTGCGCGCGGGCGGGTCCGATCCATCGTCCCAGACCACGATTTCGCAGCTGTCGGGCAGGGCCGCCAGCGCGGACCGAACCGCCCGGTGCACCAGTTGCGGTCGGTTGCGGGTGGGGATGACCACCGACAGGGCCGCCGGGGGCTGGGTGCCCAGGTCTGGCCGTGCTGCCGGAGCGGATTGGTCACCTGGGGTCATGCTCTGATCGGTCGGCTGGTGCTGCGGGACGACGGCAGGGCGCTGCGCACCATCCGCGCACTGGTCCTCCACACCGCCGACGGCTTTCCCGCCTAGCCCTTCGTCGAACCCTGTTCAAGGCGAGCGGCACGGTGCGCCCCGGCCCTGCCGTTTCATATGCCCCGTTTCTCAGGGCGTGGGGCCTGTCCTTCCGACGCGACCGCTTCGCCCCGGCGGGGGCCCAAGCGACCCCAGTCCGGGCTCCGCGGCGGGACGTCCCTGGACCGACGAGCGAGAGTCCGCCATCGGTCCAAGGACCAAGGCGCGCGCCACTGGCAGCCTGTCTGGAGCAGGCAGTGCAATGCCGGCAGATCGACCGGGCGACGCCGCCCCCGCGGCGCTTCGGCGGCGGCCCCACAGGCGCGATCAGCGCCCGCTCATTCGGCCACGTCTTCGGCGGCCATCGATTCGCGGGATCGATGGCTTCCCGCTCGCTCGGCCGGGCCAGCCGGACTGCGCCACCGCTCCGACCGGACCGAAACCCCGCCCAGCCACCCATCGCCGGCGCCGCGCTCTTCCAATGGCGCGGGAAAGAGCACCCCAGGCGATCCCAGGGATCGCGGCTGCCCCCGGACAGGCTCTCGGAAGCAACTGGGGGCCGGCCGCGCCGGAACCAACCGCCTGCACCGGACGCAAGCCTGCCCGGGCGGTGGCGCGGCCTCAGCCCACGAACGCCTTTTCGACGACATATTCGGCGGGCTCGCTGTTGGCGCCCTCGCGCAGGCCCCAGCCTTCGAGGATCGCCTTCATGTCGGTGTTGAAGTCGAGCGAGCCGCAGACCATGCCGCGGTCGGTCCCGGGCGAGATCGGCGGGATGCCGAGATCGGCGAAGACCTTGCCCGAGGTCAGGTTGTCGGTGATCCGCCCGGTGCC
>PUNI01000567.1 GCA_003551745.1 Paracoccaceae bacterium
CCTGCGCAACGGCATCCAGAGGCGCGACGACGAGCGGCCCTATGCCGAGAAGCTGCTGTTCGTCGGCGAGGATCAGGAGACGCCCTTCCACGCCCACAAGGTGAAGCTCGAGGACATCATCGTGCGCGGCGGCGGCGCGCTGATGGTGGAGTTCACCCGCGCGGGCAGCTTCGATCTTGGCGACTGGACGCCGCGGGTCGACGGCCGGGCCGTCGAAGCCTTCGACGGGCCGATCCGGATCACCGCCGGCGCCTCGATCACCATCCCCCGCGGGCTGCAGCACCGCTTCTGGGGCGAGCCCGGCAGCGGCACCGTCTTCGTCGCCGAGGTGAGCCAGTGCAACGACGACTTCGGTGACAACTTCTTTCTGGAGCCGGTG
This sequence comes from Paracoccaceae bacterium, assembly GCA_003551745.1. Taxonomy (GTDB): domain Bacteria; phylum Pseudomonadota; class Alphaproteobacteria; order Rhodobacterales; family Rhodobacteraceae; genus Rhodobaculum. The sequence goes on from PUNI01000567.1 coordinate 380, forward strand.
GGCCGGTTCAGCGAGGTCGAGGAGGACGCACCGCCGGTCTACCCGCTCTGGAACGAGGTGCCGCGCTAGCGGCGCGGCCGATGCGGTGCCGGTGACGGCCTTTTCAGGGGCGCGCATCTTCGACGGGCTGACGCTGCATGAAGGCAGGGCGCTGCTCGTGGAAGGCGGGCGCGTGGTGGGGCTGGAACCGGCGCCGGGGCCACCGGAGGCCCGGCGGGTGGCGCTGCAGGGCGGCATCCTCGCGCCCGGCTTCATCGATGCGCAGGTGAACGGCGGCGGCGGCGTGATGCTGAACGATGCACCGACGCGCGAGACCATGGCGCTGATGGCTGCCGCGCACCGGCGGTTCGGAACCACGACGCTGCTGCCCACGCTGATCACCGACAGCCCCGACAAGACCGCGGCGGCGCTGGCGGCGGCGGCCGATCCGCCCGACGGCGTCGCCGGGCTTCATCTCGAAGGCCCGCATCTCGCGCCCGCCCGCAAGGGCGCCCACCGGACCGAGTTCATGCGGCCGATGACGGAGGCGGACCTCGCCGCCTGCATCGCCGCGCGACGGCGCCTGGACGTGCTCCTGCTGACCGTGGCGGCCGAGGCGGTCAGCCCGGCGCAGGTGGCGCGGCTGACGGCGGCCGGGGTGACCGTGTCGCTCGGCCACAGCGATGCGACGGCCGAAGAGGCCGCGGCCCTCTTCGACGCCGGCGCTCGCGGGGTGACGCATCTCTTCAACGCGATGAGCGGGCTCGGCCACCGGTCGCCGGGGATCGTCGGCGCCGCGCTCGACCGGCCCGGCGTCTGGGCCGGCGTCATCGCCGACGGCCATCATGTCGATCCGGTCGCGCTGCGGGTGGCGCTGGCAGCAAAGCGGGGGCCGGGGCGGCTGTTCCTCGTGACCGACGCTATGGCAGGGCCGGAGGCGGAGGCCTTCACGCTGCAGGGGCGCCCGGTCCGCCGCCGGGAAGGCACAGGCGGGGCCTGCCCAAGGCTGGAGCTGGCGGACGGCACGCTGGCCGGCTCTGCGCTCGACATGCCCGCTGCGCTGAGGTTCTGCGTCGGCCGGCTGGGGCTGCCACTGGCCGATGCGCTGCGCCGGGCCACCGCCGACCCGGCCGACTTCCTCGGCCTGCCCGATCGCGGCCGCCTCACCCCCGGCGCCCGCGCCGATCTCGTCCACCTCACCGACGGCCTGCAGGTCGTGGGCGTATGGCAGGCCGCGCAGACGCCTTGACCCTGCAGGCCAGGGAGGCGCGCGACGGGCCGTCATGGTGGAGGTGGCGTGTTGGTTTCCGCTGAGACCTGACCCGGGCGGCCGGGAGATTTCCACTGAGAAGTGAGCCATGTTCAACGCCCCCTGGCCTTGGAACTGGGGGCACCGGAGTGATCGACACGGCGCGACTGAGTGTGGTCCGACGCTGGGCGTTGCGGGATCGGCCATCCATCCTCGAGGAAGAGCGTGAAGGGGCTCTGTTGCACAAATTGGGTGACGGACAGGGTTCCCCTTTCCCGGGACGGACTTACCCCACGGCTTCCGTGACGGGGATGCCGAGTGCGGTGAAGCCGTTCAGGACGGCGACACGGACGTGGAACTCGGCGACCTGACGGTCGAACGCGCGCGCGGAGAGGCGCTGGCCCAGGAGCTTGACGCAATGCATCTTGGCCTCGGCGCGGCTTCGGCGGTGATACCCGCTCCATCGTCGCCGGATGGTCCGACCGACGCGCTTGGATGTCCGCAGGATCTCGTTGCGGGCGACCGCTCCGGGGGTGTCGGGTTTCCAGTATTTGGCGTTCTTGCGGGGCGGGAGCGAGCCATTGGTGCGCCATTGGTTCGAGCACAATGGCGAGCGCGGCAGCACCTCGGGCCGCAATGGCGTCATGGCACTTGCGGGTGTCGAAGGCGCCGTCGGCGGTGACGGTGGCGATCTCCTGCCCGGGCGGGATCTGGTCGAGCAGCTCGGGCAGCATGGGGGCGTCGGCCACGTCGCTGGTGGTGAACTCGGCGGCCCGGATCTCCAATGATCTCTCGTCGATCCCGATGTGGATCTTGCACCGTGAGCCATGCTGCGCCACCGGTTCAAGCAGCATGGCGAACGCGCCGTTTCGGGCCGCCATGCTTGCGCGTTCGGCGGGGCGACCGTCCACTGGAAGGTCGCCTGATCCGCCTCACTCTACTCCCCTTCGCCCTCGACCTTGATGCCAGTGCTGTCGATCAGCAGGTGGAGCGGGCCGTCCGAGCCGCGGTAGGGGATGTTGACCTTCAGGGTCTTCTGACGCCGCGACAGCGTGCTGAAGTCGGGCACAGCCCAGTCCAGGCCGATCAGCCGCAAGAGGCTTTCGACGAACCCGTTCGCCAGCGGGCTCGAACCGGTGGTGCCCGCTCGCTCACCTGGCGCAGCGCCATGCCGAACAGCACCTTCATCGTCAGGCAGGTCTGGATCGCGGCGTCGCTGTAGGCGGGCTGACGCCCGCGCTTGCCGGTGGGCGCGGCCTGCCAGGTCATGGCGGGATCGAACCAGATCGTCAGCGAGCCACGGCGCTTGAGCGCTTCGTTGTAGCTCGGCCAGTTCCGGGTCTTGCAGGCGGGGGGTGTCGGTCTGCTCATGCAACCCAGCTACCATGCTGGACTCACAATACGAATCCCTC
>PUNI01000405.1 GCA_003551745.1 Paracoccaceae bacterium
CACTCCGGACGCATGAGGGGCCAGCCTGGAGGGTTACTGGTGCCCGGGGTGGTGGGTTGGGAGGGGTGCACTGATGAGGTGGCCTGAGAGGCTGGCCGTGAGGGCGGCGTTGGTGCGCGGTGGTGCGCACGAGGTTCCCCAGCACCTGGCCACGCGGGCCCTGCCCGCGAAGCCTCACGGGCAACTGAGGTGGATGACGAGGCACGTCCGGCGCCTCGACGGTCGTGCGAGTGGGGTGGTTGGGTGCACCGTGCAACTCAGATCGTGTCGGGGGCACGTCCGGCCCCTGGACGGACGTGCAGGTGGTGTGGTTGGTTGCACCCTGTAACTGCGGTGGAGGCGGGGGCATGTCCGGCCCCTGGACGGACATGCAGGCGGGGAGGTTGACCGCACTGTATGTCCTCGGCCATGACTGGCCGGCGGTGCTCCTCCTGTCCTGCACCCGGCCAGGCAGGCCTATCCGCAAAGCGTTCCCGGGCAGCGTGCGGGCGCCGGCGGGGCGCGTTTGGCGGAGGTGGTGTGGTTGGGTTGGGCTGCCGTCGGCTTGCGCCCGACGGTGGCTGCCGCTGACCCTACGATAGCGCTCGTCACCGCTACCGTACTCGGCAGACGAGTACCGGCGACGGGCGAGCCGGCGCGGGTCGCGTTTCCCCCCGTGCGCCCGCGGCGGCACGCCCGGCGCTCCAGCTGCCCCGGGATCGGGAACGGAACGGGTAGGATAGGGCTTGCTTGGGGAAGGACGGGGTGTGGGGTAGAGGAAGGGCAATAGATATCCCTCGTACAATGGCGCTGCGCACCCCTCTCTCGAGCGCTTTGCGCAGGCAACGCAGTAATTGGGGCGTGCGCACAGCGCGTTGCGCAGCGCCGCAGCCTTGAGCAAAGGGTACACAGAGGACCGGGTGAATGTAGGCCGAGCACCGTGTGCCGCCAGTGCACCCACCAGGCTGATCAGACCGGTGACCATGCCGGTTAACCACCCAGGGGAGCATGCCGGCGAACCATCCAGGAGATATGCCGGTGACCTGCGAGCAACCTGTTAGATGCCGACGGATCCTCCCGGGGTCCTTTGCCGTGGGGTGGGGTCTACCCACCAGGCTTACTCGGTGGGTGACCTTGCCGGTGAGCTTGGCTGGCGATGGTGACTCTGCAGACTCGTTTGATGGGAGCGAGCTTCTGACAAGTCAGGCGCGGTTCATAGAAGCGCGTCGTTCTTGAGAGAGTGAGGATACAGGGTCTGATAGTGAGTGATCTTGCTCACTTATAGGTTGGCCTCTCTGGCATGGCCGTTAGTCGGTCACCGACCAAGGTGTGCTCTGGTTACGTGGTTCTTGATCCCTGTCATGGTCTTACAGTAGTGATACCTGCCATCTTTGTGGCAGTGGTCACAGCGATACTTCTTTATGTCATCAATCCAGGTGTACAGACCGTCTGTCTTCAGACGTGCTCCCTTCGTCGTGGCTGCGGGTGTTCCGGTAGTCGCGGCGGATGCAGCCAGTGGTCTCTGTGGGACAGGGGCTTTCAATGTAGGTGTAGCCTTAGATGTGGTGGACGCTGGCGGTGCCTTCTGTGAAGGTGATGCCTTCCATTTGTGGTTGCATGAAAGACAAACGAACTCAGTGTCTTTACTTCCGATCATCCCCGCGGCGAGTCCCACCGGGCCCGCTGCAATCCCACCTGCGGCTGCTTGTCCTACGCTGAATCCCTTCTTGCCGACACTAACGCTCTCCGACGTGCATTTCGGGCAGGCAATCCGCAGGCCCGGGAGTGTGACACCACACCTGCTACAGACAACAGCCAATGGTGCCACGCTTTCGCCACAAGTCTTACATGGAGTCGCTGTAGTGCTTTGTGCAGCTTGCTGCCAGACTTGTTGCGATCGTTCGGTCGCTGTTTTCTCTCTGGCATCCTTCTCCATAGACTCCTTCCCCTCTTTGCTTCCGGCCCACTGTATCCAGGCTATCACCCCGGCGACCGCCACAACTATCAAGCCTGGCCACCCCATAGTAGCGAGGATGATCACACCGAGGATGATCAGACCGACTACTGCAAGACAAGCCCAACCCATGTGTTTGCACCTTATAGTCAGGTACGTAGGGAGTATCATTAGCTTACACCACAGAGACCGATAACTCAATAGGAGATTCGTACTCCCTCAAAAGTAGGATTGACTTCCCTTGCCTAGGGTGTATAATACAATACTAGATACGATAAATTACGGGTTCAGGAGAAGGAAGCATGGGCAATAAGTCCGTCATAGGCGTCATCGTGGTACTAGTTGTGCTCATTGCGGTTGCCGTTGGTACGTGCGGTGCTTGTAATAGGTCAGACAACGAGAGACCGAAGACAGCACAGATATCTGGACTCCAAACCTTCATGAGGAACGAAAGCTATGGAGTTGGTGAGGGGTGGCTGTCTGGAGCAATCTCAAATCCCACCGACGAAGTGCGTGATTACGAGATAACTATCCAGAGATATGCACCAAGGGGGGGTGCTGGATCGGGCACTGAAACGATGTTCATGGAGACGGTAGGAAGGTTCTCAGTCCTGCAGGTTAGACCCGGGGAGCAGAGAGCCTGGGAGTATCAACTGTTTGAACGAAGAGGGTTCAAGAACCTGAACTGGGAGTGGCGCGTCTGCGTAGATGGTTGGTGCTGGATCAGACTGGGTCGTTGAGAGCCGCAGAAGCCACGCACAACGCCTAAAGGGAACACAAGAGCTCTCTCAGGACATGAGCTTACGGCTTGTCTAGTCATGGGCGGTGGATGGAGGGATGACATGAGAAGGGTGAGCAGCCGTATTTGCGTTGTCGCCGCCATAGTCTTGGTCGCTGCCTTCGGCCCTCTCTTGAGGCTTGGTCTCGACACGCAGAGACCCGTCAGGAACATGAGGCTTACGAAGCTAGCCCAACTTCCGCAGTTTGACGAGTAAATCATGGTTGCGCCGAAGCTAAATTTGGCACTACATCATTATGGATCTTCATGCGTTGTGGAAGATGCAGTCCGAGCATCTGGAGCAGG
>PUNI01000241.1 GCA_003551745.1 Paracoccaceae bacterium
AGGTCGCCCGCTTCGACCGTGCCTTCGCCGCCGCCTTCCGCGGGCTGGAGGCGATCACCGCCGAGCAGATCCTCAAGGCGCTCGACCTGCCCGAGGACTGGCTGGAGAAGCTCGCCGAGAAGCATCTGAGCGCGGAGGAGCGCGCCGCCGTGGAGGCGCTCGGCGGCTTCGAGAAGCTGATGGAGGCGCTGCGCGAGCGCCTGAAGGAGCAGCAGGGCCGCCACGAGGGTGGTTCGAAATGGATCGGAACGGCCGGCACCTCGCCCTTCGGCGCCCATGGCTACAATCCCGAGGGCGTGCGCATCGGCCAGTCGGACAGCCGCCACCAACGCGCGGTCAAGGTCTGGGACAGGCGCGAGTTCCGCAACTTCGACGATCAGGTCGAACTGGGGACGCGCAACATCAAGGTCGCCCTGCGCCGGCTGCGCCGCTGGGCCCGCGAAGGCGCGGCCGAGGAGCTGGATCTCGACGGCACCATCCGCGCCACCGCCGAGCAGGGCTGGCTCGACGTCAAGACCCGGCCCGAGCGGCACAACGCCGTCAAGGTGCTGCTCTTTCTCGACGTGGGCGGGTCGATGGACCCCTATGTGCGGGTGGTCGAGGAGCTGTTCTCGGCCGCCCGGGCAGAGTTCAAGCATCTGGAATACTTCTACTTCCACAACTGTCTCTATGAAGGCATCTGGCGCGACAACCGCCGCCGCTGGGACGCCCAGACCCCCACCGCCGAGCTGCTGCGGACCTATGGCAGCGACTGGAAGTGCATCTTCGTCGGCGATGCCAGCATGAGCCCCTACGAGATCACCCATCCCGGCGGCGCCAACGAGCACTGGAACCGCGAGCCCGGCCAGCTCTGGCTGGAGCGCGCCCGCGCGCAATGGCCCGCGAACCTCTGGATCAACCCCACACCCGAGCGGTTCTGGCCGCATTCCATCTCCATTCGCCTGATCCGCCAGATCTTCGAGAACCGCATGGTTCCGCTGACGCTGGAAGGCGTCGCCCGGGGGGTGAAGGAACTCGGGCGCTGATCGCCCGGCGGGCGGGCGCCCGGCAGCCGTCCGGGTCGGCGTCGGTCCCCGCTTGACAGAATTTAGAATCATTCTAAAGTCGCCGCGCAAGCCAGCCGGGAGGCCAGCCAGCCCATGGAACCCAACGTCCTTCTCGTCTTCGTGGCCGCGATGATCACGGCGCTGGCCACCGGCCTCGGCGCCCTGCCCCTGCTGTTCGGCCGCGCGGCGGATGCCCGCTGGCTGGGGGTCGGCAACGCCATCGCCGCCGGGCTCATGCTGGCGGCCTGCTTCAGCCTGATCGTGGAAGGCTTCGAGTTCAGCCCGCTGCGCACGCTCGCCGGCGTGCTGGCCGGGGTCGTGCTGATCATGATCGCCAACCGTTGGCTGAAGCGCCATGATGGCCATACCGTCGCCAATGTGCGCGGCGCCGACGCCACAAAGATCCTGCTGATCATCGGCATCATGACGGCGCATTCGGCGGCCGAGGGGGTGGGCGTCGGCGTGGCCTATGGTGGCGGGCGGGAACTGGGCGATTTCATCACCATCGCCATTGCGCTCCACAACGTGCCCGAGGGGCTGGCGATCGCGCTGATCATGGTGCCGCGCGGCGCCACCGTGCTGAAGGCGGCGCTGTGGAGCATCTTCTCCAGCCTGCCGCAGCCGCTTCTGGCGGTGCCCGCCTTCCTCTTCGTGCTGACGTTCGCGCCCTGGCTGCCGGTGGGCCTCGGCCTCGCCGCCGGCGCGATGCTGTGGATGATCTTCTCGGAGCTTCTGCCAGAGGCAAGCGCCGAGGTCGGCAACGAGGGCCTCGGGGCTGTCGTGGTGCTGGCCTTCGCTGCGATGATGGGAGCGACGCTGCTGATCGGGTGAGCCTGCGGAGAGCCCGGCGGCGGCGGCGGCGCCGGTCGGGCGCGGCAGGCTGTGCCGCCCTGCCCCATTGCCGCGCACGCCGCGCTCCCCCATATCCTGCCACATGCTGAAGCTTGCCCCGATCCTGCTCGCCCTGGGCTATGCGCTGGCCGTCTACTGGTTCTCGGTCTGGCGGACCAAGCGCGAGCTCGACGCCAACTCCAGCGAGCTGGCCGACCGGCGCCTGCGCGGGCTCACCGACCGGATGGCCACCGCGCTCGGCATCGACCGGATCAAGGTGCATATCTACGAGGTCGCGCCGGTGAACGGGCTCGCCGCGCCGGACGGGCGCATCTTCATCACGCGGGGTTTCTACGACCGCTACCGGCAGGGCGAGGTGTCGGCCGAGGAACTCGCGACCGTGATCGCCCATGAGCTGGGCCATGTGGCGCTCGGCCATTCCCGACGGCGGATGATCGACTTCTCGGGCCAGAATGCGGTGCGGGTGGCGATGGCGACGATCTTCAACCGGTTCCTGCCCGGGCTGGGCATCCTGCTCGCCAACGGCATCGTCTGGCTGCTGGCCGCGCGCATGTCGCGCTCGGACGAGTACGAGGCCGACGCCTATGCCTCGGCGCTGCTGATCAAGGCCGGGATCGGGACCGAGCCGCAGAAATCCCTGTTCCAAAAGCTCGAGCGCCTCACCGGCATGGGCGGCGGGACGGCGACTTGGCTGATGTCGCACCCGCAGACCGCCGAGCGCATCCGGGCCATCGAGACCAACGAGGCCCGCTGGCTGGGTCAGGCTCCCTCTTCCTGAAGCGCGCTGCCGAGCCGCGGAAGGCCGGCGCGTTTCAACAGCGGCCGCAGCGGTTGCGGCCGGCCCGATCGGCGCGCGCCTTCCTGCCGGGCGGCCTGCACGACGGCTTCGACCGGCGTCGGGGCGGCGAGCCAGAGCCGCATCAGCAGCGTGTCGGGCGCTGCGGCGCGCAGGCCGTGCGGGGCCAGCGCCCGGGCCGGAAAGTCGCGCAGGTTACGGGTGAGCAGCACCGCGGCGTTGGCGGCGATCGCGGCGGCCAGCACATGCGCGTCGGCACGGTCCGGCAGATCGAGCGCGGCTTCGACCTCGGCCTCCGGCAGCACCTCGGCCCCGGGC
>PUNI01000546.1 GCA_003551745.1 Paracoccaceae bacterium
CCGGTGACGCGCTCCATGGCATGGCGCAGGAAGATGTCGCTGGCGGCGCCCTTCCACTGCGGATCCGAGGGCGGAAAGTGCCGGCCGATGTCGCCCTCGGCGATGGCGCCATAGATCGCGTCGGTCAGCGCATGCATGCCCACATCGGCGTCGGAGTGCCCGTCGAGCCCCTTGTCGAACGGCAGGCGCACGCCGCACAGCGTCACCGCATCCCCGGGGCCGAAGCGGTGCACGTCATAGCCCTGACCTGTGCGGACCTCCACGGCGGTGCCTCCGAGACTGCGTTCGGCACGGGCGAAATCGGCCGCCCATGTAAGCTTCAGGTTGTCTTCGTCGCCATCCACGATCTGCACGTCAAGTCCGGCGGCGCGCGCCACCTCCACATCGTCGGCGGCCATCCCGGGGTGCCGGCGGTGGGCGTCGAGAATGGCCTCGAAGTGAAAGCCCTGCGGTGTCTGTGCGCGATAAAGGCCCTCGCGGGAGACGCTCGCCACGACATGGCCGCCCGCGCCCCGCCACAGCGCATCGGTCACCGGCAGCGCCGGCGCGGCGGCGGGGTGGGCGTCCAGCGCGCCGATCACACGCGCGATCAGCGCCCCGCTGACAAGCGGGCGGGCGCCATCATGGATCAGGACGCGGCGCACGCCGCGCCCATCCAGAGCCTCCAGCGCATTGCGCACCGAGGCTGTGCGGGTCTCCCCACCGGCGACGATCTCGGCCTTATGCCCGAGGCTGACGTCGGCCCCGGCGACATCGTCCGGATGCAGCACGACGACCAGCGGTGCCAGTCCGGCCTCGGCAAACCGGGCGAGGGCATGGACGAGCACCGGTCGTCCGCGCAGCAGGCGCCACTGTTTCGGAATCTCGCCGCCCATGCGCGTGCCGCGCCCGGCTGCGACGATGATGGCGGCTGTCGACATGGCTTCCCTGCCTGCTGCCGCCCGTGTCTAGGCGATGGTCCAGGGGCTGACAATGCTTCGGCAAAGCGACGCCGGGGTGCCGCATCTTTGTGCAGATGGATGTTTGCCGGGCGAAACCTGCGCGGCATGGTTGCGGCTGCCCGCCAACGCGCCTAGATCGCGCCAGAAGACGCACAAGGAATGTGCAGGTGGTTATCGCGCAGGCAACGATCTCGATCTCGCCCCCGGTTGCGCTCGCGCCGATGGCAGGGATCACCGATCTGCCCTTCCGGCGGCTGGTCGCGTCCTTCGGCGTGGGTCTGGTGGTGTCGGAGATGGTGGCAAGCCGCGAGATGGTCTGCGGCGGTGCGCTGGCCCGGCACAGGGCGAGGCACAGCGCCCGACCGGGTGTGCCAGAGGTGCCCCTCGCGGTGCAGCTGGTCGGGCGCGACCCGGCCGTGATGGCCGAGGCAGCCCGCATGGTGGAGGGCGCGGGTGCGCGGATCATCGACATCAACATGGGCTGTCCGGCCAAGAAGGTGACGGGCGGTGCCGCCGGCTCGGCTCTGCTGCGCGAACCGGAGCGCGCGCTGCGCATCATCGAGGCGGTGGTGGAGGCGGTGTCGGTGCCGGTGACCCTGAAGACACGGCTGGGATGGGATGACGCCTGTACCCGCGCCGCGCCCCTGCTGGCGCGCGCCGAGGCGGCTGGCGTGCGGATGATCACCCTGCACGGGCGTACGCGCTGCGCGTTCTACCGCGGCCAGGCCGACTGGGCCGCGATCGGGCGTCTGGGGTCGGGGCTGGGCGTGCCCGTGCTCGCCAACGGCGACATCGACGGGTCGGCGGCCGCGCGCGCGGCGCTGGCGGCCTCGGGGGCGGCCGGGGTCATGGTCGGGCGGGCGGCACGGGGACGCCCCTGGCTGCCGGCGCAGATCGCGGCCGCGCTTCGGGGCGGCCCGCGCCCCCGGGCGCCGAGCGGGGCGGCCCTGTCCGCGCTCGTCGCAGGCCACTACGAAGCGATGCTGTCCCACTATGGCCGCGCGGTGGGGGTGAGGGCCGCCCGCAAGCATCTCGGCTGGTACATGGACGCAGCCGTCGTGCCGCCGGCCCTGCGCCGGGAGATCCTCACCGCGACCGCGCCTGCCGATGTCCTGCGGCGGCTGCCCTCGGCGTTCGCGGGCAGCGCTGGCGACGGGCTGGCGGCATGATGCTGCCCGATGCGCCGCGCCTGTGGGCCTCGTTGCCGCTGCCGGCCCTGCTCATCGACGGTGCCAACCGCATCCTCGCCGCCAATCCGGAAGCCGAGGAGTTCCTCAACATATCCGAGCGCGGCCTGATCGGCGTTGCCGCCTTCGACCGGCTTGCGATCGACGCGCCGGTCGAGGAGGTCTGCAAGCGGGTCCGCCGCAACATGGCCCCGGTCTTCATCAGCGATGTTCCGGTCGGCGTTGGCGAACGCGCCCCCGTCACGTGCAACCTGCGCATCGCGCCCCTCGTCGACACGCCGGGGCAACTGCTCGTGCTCGTCGCGCCGCGGCAGATGGCGAGCAAGCTCGCGCTCGGCAAGCCCGCGCGCACGGCCGCGCGCTCGGCCATTGGCATGGCCGAGATGCTGGCGCATGAGATCAAGAACCCCCTGGCCGGGATCGCGGGTGCGGCGCAGCTCCTGTCGATGTCGCTGGAAGCCGACGACCGCGAACTGACCGATCTGATCGTGGTCGAGACCCGGCGGGTGGTGAAGCTGCTGGAGCAGGTGGAGCAGTTCGGCAATGTCCGCCCGCCCGAGCTGCGCGCGGTGAACATTCACGACGTTCTCGACAGGGCGCGACGCTCGGCTCTGGTCGGCTTCGCCGCCCAGATGCGGATCGTCGAGGATTACGACCCGTCGCTGCCCCCGGCCCATGCCGACGGCGATCAGCTTCTGCAAGTGGTGCAGAACCTGCTGAAGAATGCCTCCGAAGCGGCTGGCGAGGCCGGCGGGACGATCCGGCTGCGCACCTTCTACGACCTGTCGCTGCGCCTGCGCGGGCCCGACGGCGACGGCCGCCCGCTGCCCTTGCAGATCGAGATCGTGGACGATGGCCCCGGCCTGCCGCCGGGGATCGCGGACGCGGTATTCGACCCCTTCGTGAGCGGACGCGAGAACGGAACCGGGCTCGGCCTTGCGCTGGTCTCGCGCATCATCAACGATCACCGGGGCTGGATCACGGTGGACTCCGTGCCCGGCCGGACGGTGTTCCGCATTTCGCTGCCTGTCGCGCCGAAACAGCAGGAGGACATCTGAGATGGACGGAACCATTCTGGTCGCCGACGACGACCGCACGATCCGCACCGTGCTGACTCAGGCGCTGACGCGGGCCGGCTGCAAGGTGCACGCCACCTCATCGCTGACGACGCTCTTGCGCTGGGTCGAGGAGGGTAAGGGCGACCTCGTGATCTCCGACGTGGTCATGCCCGACGGCAACGGGCTGGAGATGATCCCGCGCATCAACGAGCTGCGCAGGGGGCTGCCGGTCATCGTGATCTCGGCCCAGAACACGATCATGACGGCGATCCAGGCCGCCGAGGTGTCCGCCTACGACTATCTGCCCAAGCCCTTCGACCTGCCCGACCTGATGAAGCGGGCGGCCCGCGCGCTGGAAAACCGGCGCAGCGTCGCGCGCTCCTCGACACCGCCCCCGCGCGGCGCCGATGGCGGCGACGAGCTTCCGCTGGTCGGCCGCACGCCGGCGATGCAGGCGCTCTACCGGCTGGTGGCGCGGGTGATGAACACCGACATGCCGGTGCTGATCACCGGCGAGTCCGGTACGGGAAAGTCGCTTATCGCGCGGGCGATCCACGACTTCTCCGATCGCCGGACGCTGCCCTTCGTGGTCGCCTCGGGCGGCGATCTCGCGGGGCTGGACGGGCCCTCGGCCCTGTTGTCGCGGGCCAAGGGGGGCAGCCTCGTCTTCGACGAGATCGGCGACTTCGACGACGAGGCCCAGGCGCGCGTGGTGCGGATGCTCGACAGCCTCACCGACAGCGCGCCGCGGATCATGGCGACCAGCCAGGCTGATCTCTCCGAGCGCATGGCCGGCGGCCAGTTCCGGCAGGATCTGTTCTACCGGCTGGGCGGCATCACCGTGAACGTGCCCTCGTTGCGGGAGCGGGTCGACGACATCCCCCTGCTCGCCGAGCACTTCCTCGCCCGGTCCGAGCGTGAGGGAGGCGCGACCCGGCGCCTCGCCCCCGAGGCGCTGTCGCTGGTGCGCGCCTACAGCTGGCCTGGAAATGTCCGCCAGCTCGAGAACACCATCCGCCGGCTGGTGGTGACCTCGGCCGAGCCCGAGATCACCCGCGCGGAGGTGGAACAGGTGCTGGGCAACCAGCCGGCCATGGAGCCGCTGAAGAGTGCGGGCAGCAGCGAGAAGCTCTCGGCCTCGGTGGCCCGCCATCTGCGCCGGTACTTCGATCTGCACGGGGCCGCGCTTCCGCCGGCCGGGCTCTATCAGCGCATCCTGCGCGAGGTGGAGATGCCCCTGATCGAGATTGCGCTCGATGCCACCGCCGGCAATCAGGCGAAATGTGCCGATCTTCTCGGGATCAACCGGAACACGTTGCGCAAGAAGATCACCGACCTCGATATCCGCGTGACACGCCGCCGGAAGTTGATGTAACGCTGCAACAGGGCGTGTCCGGGCGGCTTCAGCCGCGCCACTTGGGCCGCATTGGCGGCGGCAGGCCCGGCCCCTGGGAGGGCGCGGAGCGGATCGGGGAAGCGGGGCAGCCGGTGGCAGGGGCGGCGCAGGCGGAGAAGTTGCAAAAGCCGGTCCGGTCGCGCGGCCGCCGGCGCTGGCAGACCGCGGCCGCGCTCGGGCTGGTGGCGCTGGCCCCGGTGCTGGCGCTGGCGACATGGCTGGCCATGGGGCCGCTCAACCAGGGCGTGACCTCGCCGACGCTGCGGCTCGTCCTGCTCGCCGACTTCATCTACATCCTGCTGGTTGCCGGGCTGGTGCTGGCGCGCGTCATGCGGATCGTCGCCGCCCGGCGCGCCAAGTCGGCCGGATCGGCGCTGCACCTGCGTCTGTCGGGCCTCTTTGCCATCATCGCGCTGGCGCCGGCGGTCTCGGTGGCCGTCTTTGCCGGACTGACCATCAATGTGGGGCTCGAGGGCTGGTTCTCGGAACGGGTGCGGCAGGTTGTTGGCAACTCTCTCGCCGCCGCCGAAGCCTATGAGGCAGAGCAGGTGCGCGGGCTGCAGGAGGATGCCGAGGCGCTGGCCGCCTATCTCGGGCGTGCCCGCGAGCAGATCTTCCTGATGGGCGACGGCGAGCTGCGCCAGTTGCTGGGCCAGGGCCAGGCCCAGGTGCAGCGGGGCCTGCGCGAGGCCTTCGTGATCGACGGCAGCGGCGAGATCCGGGCGCGGGGCGAGCGCTCCTATCTCTTCGATTTCGACCCGCCGGGCGACGCGGCGCTGGCCGAGGCCGCCGCGGGCGAGGCGGTGATCATCAAGGACTGGCCGCAGAGCGAGTTCCGCGCCCTGCTGCAGCTGCCGGGCTTCGCCGACCGCTTCCTCTATGTCTCGCGCGAGGTCGACGGCGAGATCCTGGCGCTGCTCGACGAGACGCAGGAGACCATCCTGCTCTACAACCAGCTCGAACGCGAGCGCGGCCGCATCCTCTTCGAGTTCGGCCTGCTCTACATCGGCTTCGCCCTGATCCTGATTCTGGCGGCGATCTGGCTGGGGCTGTGGTTCGCCGAGCGCCTGTCGCGGCCGGTGGGCCGGCTGGCCGGGGCGGCCGCGCGGGTAGGCCAGGGCGACCTCGACGTGCAGGTGCCCGCCGAGCGCGCTGATGACGAGATCGCGATGCTCGGGCGGGTCTTCAACCAGATGACCCGGCAGCTCAAGCGCCAGCGCGAGCGGCTGCTGGAGAACAACCGCCAGATCGAGGCGCGGCGCCGGCTGTTCGATTCGGTGCTTTCCTCGGTGACGCCGGGCGTGATCGGCCTCGATGCCGGGGGCCGGATCGAGTTCGTCAACCCCTCGGCCCGCCGTCTGCTCGATCTCGATGCCGAAGCCGGCCACGGACAGGCCCTCGAGGCCGTCGTGCCGGAGTTTTGTCCGCTGTTCAACCGCTTGACAGCCGACACCATCGCCACGGCGCAGGAAGAGCTGCGCATCAGCCGCGGCGGGCGGCTGGAGACCCTTCTGGTCCGCATGGCCCGGCGCAACGGCGAGTCGGGCTTGGAGGGCTATGTGGTGGCCTTCGACGACGTGTCCGATCTCGTCAGCGCGCAGCGCATGGCGGCATGGGGCGACGTCGCCCGGCGCATCGCGCACGAGATCAAGAACCCGCTCACCCCGATACAGCTGTCGGCCGAGCGGATCAAGCGCAAGTTCCGCCCGCTGGTCGGCGACGAGGCCGAGGCGCTGGAAAGCCACACCGATGTCATCGTGCGCCAGACCAACGACCTGCGCCGGATCGTCGACGAGTTCTCGCGCTTTGCCCGGATGCCGGAGCCCGACCGGCGCGCGGCCGATATCGTGCAGATCCTGCGCGACAGCGTGGTGCTGCAGGAAGCGGGCCTGCCCGAGGTGCGCATCACCGCCGAGCTGCCCGAAGCGCCCGTGGTGCTGGAGGTTGACCAGACCATGCTGAACCAGGCCTTCACGAACCTTATCAAGAACGCCGGTGAAGCCATTGAAGGCATGATCGAAAAGGGCCTGCCACAGGGGTATGTGCCGGAGATCCGCATCGGTTTCCGGGCCGGTGACGACGCCATCGTCATCACCATCGCCGACAACGGCGTCGGTCTCCCGGCAGACCGGGCGCGCCTGTTCGAGCCCTATGTCACCACGCGCGAGAAGGGCACCGGCTTGGGCCTGCCGATCGTGCGCAAGATCATCGAGGAACATGGCGGGACGCTGCGGCTTCTGGATGCGCCACCGTTCGGCCCGGGCGCCCACGCCGGCGCCATGGCCGAGATCCGGCTGCCGATGCTGACGGTGGCGGCCCCGATGCTGCGCAAGGCCCGCCAGAGCGCCTGAGGGAGGACTGTGATGCCCGACGACATCCTGATCGTGGACGACGAGCGCGACATCCGGGAACTGATTGGAGACATCCTGCGCGACGAGGGCTACGACGCGCGCCTTGCGGCAAATTCCGACGCCTGCATGGCCGAGATCAACGCCGCGCCCCCGGGGCTCATCATCCTCGACATCTGGCTGAAGGACAGCCACATGGACGGGATCGACATCCTCAAGACCGTCAAGCGCTCGAACCCCGACATCCCGGTGGTGATCATCTCCGGCCACGGCAACATCGAGATCGCGGTGGCCGCCATCAAGCAGGGCGCCTACGACTTTATCGAGAAGCCCTTCAACATCGACCAGCTTCTGGTGGTGATCAGCCGGGCGATGGAGGCCTCGCGCCTGCGCCGCGAGAACTCGGAACTGCGGCGGCGCGACGTCACCTCGGCCGACATGATCGGGACGTCCGCCGCCTTTCGCGGGCTGAAATCGGCCCTCGACAAGGTGACCAAGTCGAACGGGCGGGTGATGCTGACGGGTCCGTCGGGCGCGGGAAAGGAGGTGGCCGCGCGCTACATCCACGCGAACTCGGCCCGGGCGTCCGGACCGTTCGTGAGCGTGACCTCGGCCTCGATCGAGCCGGAGCGGATGGAAGAGGTGCTTTTCGGCCGCGAGACCGCCGGGCGCGGGGTGGAGCAGGGCCTGCTGGAACAGGCGCACTGCGGCGTCATCTATTTCGACGAAGTGGCCGAGATGCCCCTGGGTACCCAATCCAAGATCCTGCGGGTCCTGGTGGAGCAGCAGTTCACCCGGGCCGGCGGCACCGACAAGGTGCGTGTCGACCTGCGCGTTCTCTCCTCCACGACACGCGATCTGAAGTCCGAGATCGCCGCCGGACGCTTCCGCCAGGAGCTCTACGATCGGCTCAACGTCGTCCCGGTCCCGGTGCCGTCGCTGGAGGATCGCCGCGAGGACATTCCCGTTCTGGCCCGCCACTTCATCGAGATGTTCAATCGCACGCAGGGCCTGCCGCTGCGCGATCTGTCGGAGGAAGCCGAGGCGATGCTGCAGACGATGTCCTGGCCCGGCAATGTCCGTCAGCTGCGCAACATGATCGAGCGGGTGCTGATCCTCGGTGAGGGGCAGGGGCCGGTGCAGGCCCGCGAACTGCAAGGCGAGCCCGACCCCGAGGCGGGGGAGGGTGCCGGGCGCATCGTGCTGTCGGGCAGCCTCGCGACCCTTCCGCTGCGCGAGGCCCGCGAGCTGTTCGAGCGCGAATACCTGCTGACCCAGATCAACCGGTTCGGTGGCAACATCAGCCGCACGGCAAGCTTCGTGGGCATGGAGCGGTCGGCGCTTCATCGCAAGCTCAAGTCGCTGGGCGTGGTCACCGGCAGCGGCAACGGGCGCATTGCAAGGTCCGAGGACGCCGAGCAGCCCGGCTGACCTCGGGCGCCGTTGATCCGACCCCGCGCCTGCCCCATAACCGAGGCGCAGGAGACCACCCCGGTCCGGCGCCGATATGCCCCGAACCGTCACGCGCCGGGCCAGACCGAAACCGCTGCCCGGAGACCCGCAATGGCCCAGCTGGCCGGACTGTGGCGCCGCACGCCGCCTGCAATCTTCCCGCCCATCTTCGGCCTTTTCGGGCTGGGGCTCGCCTGGCGGGCCGGTGCCCCGCTGTTCGGCCTGCCGGCGGGCCTGGCAGAGATGATCCTTGGCGCCGTGACCCTTCTCTATCTCTTCGCGCTGGTGGCATGGCTCGCGAAACCGCTGCGCCGGCCATCGGCGGTTCTGGACGAGTTGCGCGTCCTGCCCGGGCGGGCCGGGCTGGCCTCCATGTCGCTCTCGCTGATGCTGCTGGCCGCCGTGCTCGGACCCTACTCCGCCGGGCTGGCGAGCGTCGTTGCGCTGACGGCCCTCGGGCTGCACCTGTTGCTCGCCGGCCTGCTGGTGCGCGTGATGCTGTCGGGCCCGCCGGAGGGCCGCGTGGTCACGCCGGTCTGGCATGTCAGCTTCGTCGGCTTCATCCTCTTTCCCTTCGCGGCCCTGCCGCTCGGCTTCGCGGCGCTGGGGCAGGGGATCGCGATCCTGATGATCCCGTTTGCGGGCTTCGTCTGGCTGGTGAGCGCCTGGCAACTCGCCACCCGTGTGCCGCCGGCGCCGCTGCGCCCGCTGCTGGCCATCCATCTCGCTCCGGCCAGCGTGCTCGCAGTGGTCTGGGCGATGCTCGGGGCGCCCGTGATCGCCGGGGTCTTTGCGACCCTCGCCGCGGCGATCCTGCTGGCGCTCGTCGTGATGGCGCGCTGGGTGATGGCGGCCGGCTTCTCGCCGCTTTGGGGCGCCTTCACCTTTCCGCTGGCAGCCTTTGGCGCCGCGCTCCTAGCCGTGAGCGAATGGGCGCCTTGGCTGCGCGTGCCAGCCGGTCTCGCCCTCGTCGGGGCGACGCTCGTCATTCCGCCCATCGCGGTGGCGGTGCTGCGCGAATGGGCGCGGGGCGGGCTCGCCGCGAAGACCAACGCCGCGCAGGTGTGACGGCGCGGCCCTTGCCAATCCCACGCCTGCGTGAAACAGGCGAGCGCCAACCGATGCCATGAGGAGGCCGTCCATGGAGATTCGCGAGGCGCTGACCTTCGATGATGTCCTTCTGGTGCCCGCGGCCTCGAGCGTGCTGCCGTCGCAGGCCGACACCACCACCGATCTCACCCGCTCGATCCGGCTCAACATTCCGCTCCTCTCCTCGGCGATGGACACGGTGACCGAGGCCCGCATGGCCATCGCCATGGCACAGGCCGGAGGGATCGGGGTGATCCACCGCAACCTCGACATCGAGGCGCAGGCCGACGAGGTGCGGCGCGTCAAGCGGTTCGAATCCGGCATCGTCTACGACCCAGTGACCCTGACGCCCGAGCAGACCCTGGCCGACGCGAAGGCGCTGCAGGCGCGCTACAACGTCACCGGCTTTCCGGTGGTGGACGATACCGGCCGCGTCCTCGGCATCGTCACCAACCGCGACATGCGCTTCGCCTCCGATGACGCCACGCCGGTGCGGGTGATGATGACCGCCGAAGACCTCGCCATACTGCGCGAACCGGCCGACCGGTCCGAGGCGCGCTCGCTGATGCAGGCGCGCCGGATCGAGAAGCTTCTGGTGACCGACGGCGCGGGCCGCCTGACCGGGCTGCTGACCCTGCGCGACATCGAGCGTGCGGTGCTGAACCCCCAAGCCAGCAAGGACGAGCTGGGCCGGCTGCGGGTGGCGGCTGCCTCGACGGTGGGCGAGGCCGGTTTCGAGCGCTCGATGGCGCTGGTCGAGGCCGGGGTGGATGTGGTGGTGATCGACACCGCGCATGGCCATGCCGAGGGCGTGGCGCGGGCCGTCGATCGCATCAAGTCGGCCTCCAACGCGGTGCAGGTGATCGCCGGCAATGTCGCCACCGCCGAGGCCACGCGGGCCCTGATCGATGCGGGCGCCGATGCCGTGAAGGTGGGGATCGGCCCGGGATCGATCTGCACGACCCGGGTGGTCGCCGGCGTGGGCGTGCCCCAGTTCACGGCGATCCTCGATGCGGCCGGGGCCGCCGGGGATGTTCCGGTCATTGCCGACGGCGGGATCAAGTATTCCGGCGATTTCGCCAAGGCGATCGCGGCGGGGGCCTCGGCCGCGATGGTCGGCTCGGCAATCGCCGGCACCGACGAGGCGCCCGGTGAACTGATCCTCTATCAGGGCCGCAGCTACAAGATCTATCGCGGCATGGGCTCGCTCGGCGCCATGGCCCGCGGCTCGGCCGACCGCTATTTCCAGAAGGACGCCGCCTCGGACAAGCTGGTGCCCGAGGGGATCGAGGGGCAGGTTCCCTACAAGGGCGCCGCATCGGCGGTGATCCACCAGCTCGTCGGCGGCCTGCGCGCGGCCATGGGCTATACCGGCAACCGGACCGTCGAGGACATGCGGGCCAACTGCCGTTTCGTGCGCATCACCGGGGCGGGTCTGCGCGAGAGCCATGTCCACGATGTGGACATCACCCGCGAGAGCCCGAACTACCGCGCCAGCTGAACGGGCTGCGGCGCTTGGCCGAGTTGCAACGGAAAAGGACGCGCCCGTGTGGGCGCGTCCTTTTCATGCCAGCGCCCCCTTTCGGCAGCGCGTCGGAGATCAGGCGGCTTCGTCCTCGCTCAGCAGCGCCTGGGCACGGCGTTCGCTCTCCTCGCGCGACAGCGCCACCGAGGTGCGGACCCCGCGCGCCACGAACTCCATCAGCCCCTTGACGACCCGCTCGTTCGGATCGATGCCGGCACAGGACAGCACCTCGCGCCCATCGCGCGACCGCGCCCAGCGGGCGATCTGATCCGGGCCGTTGCCGTATTTCTTGTCGTCGGCGATGGCGTCGTCGAGGGCCGCGAGCACGACCGCAGCAAAGAGCTTGCGCGCCCGCTGGCCTTGCTCCTGGTTGAACGCCGCGCCGTCTACGAAGTCGAACATGCTTCCTTCCTTGTTCTTGCGCTCGTTTCTTGATCTTGCGTTTTCTGCATCACGCCTGTGTACGGTGTTTGGCAGCGATTCGATATCCGAATAACGCATAGCACCCATGCGTGGCACGCATGGGTGCGCGTCGCCTGTCCCCGTATCTAGTCGCCTTGCACCAGATTGGCCCGCGAGATATAGGGACGCGGCGCTGCGCTTCAACCAATGGTCAAGGTTTGCGAATGCCCAAGATCAACGGCAACGAGATTCGCCCGGGAAATGTGCTGGAGCATGACGGCGGGCTCTGGGTGGCGGTACGGGTCAGCCATGTGAAGCCTGGCAAGGGCGGTGCCTTCGCGCAGGTGGAGTTGAAGAACCTACGCAATAATTCCAAGCTGAACGAGCGCTTCCGCTCGGAAGACCGGGTGGAGCGGGTGCGGCTCGACCAGAAGGACCAGCAGTTCCTCTACGAGAACGACGGGATGCTGGTGTTCATGGATTCCGAGACCTTTGAGCAGATCGAGTTGCCATCCGACCTCCTGGGCGAGCGCCGCCCGTTCCTGCAGGACGGCATGATCGTGACCATCGAGTATTACGGCGACGAGGCGCTGAACCTGACCCTGCCGCAGAAGGTGACCTGCACGGTCGCCGAAACCGAGCCCGTGGTGAAGGGCCAGACCGCCGCCAACAGCTACAAGCCGGCGATCCTGGACAACGGCGTGCGCGTGACGGTGCCGCCCTTCGTCGGGCCCGACGAGGCCATCGTCGTCAACACCGAAACCTTCGAATACGTCGAACGCGCCTAGGCCACCGTCGGCGCGTCGGCCCAGCGCACGAGGGCGTCACCCGCCTGCATAGCACCATGGGCGCGGTCGAAGCGCAGATAGGCGATGGCCCGGTTGCCGGCACGGGTGTGGAGCGTGCCGGCAGGCTTGCCGTTGGCGGTGATCGCATCGCCCGTCGCGGCCGCGCCCTCGACCTCCACGGTCACCAGCCCCTTTCGCAGCTCGGTCTTGTGCTTCATGCGCGCCGTCACCTCCTGGCCGACATAACATCCCTTGCGGTGATCGACGCCATGCAGCCGCTCGAAGCCGGCCTCGAGGATGAAGGTCTGCTCGGGGACGAGCTCGATGCCGCTCTCGGGGATGCAGTTGGCGACGCGGATGCCATCCCAGTCGACGCTCGCCGGCCCGCCCGCCGCGTCGGCGTAGAGGCGCCAGCCGAGCGCCGCGTGGCGCGGATCGGGCACAGCGCCCGGCGGCGGCTCGCCCAGTCCGCGGCTGACCCGGATCTCGGTGGGCTCGATCCGGACATCTGCCCGGAGCCGATACATCTGCAGCCGGCGCAGCAGCGCCTCGGCCAGGCTGTCCTTCACATCCAGCAGTATGCCGTCGCCCTGCGCGATCAGCAGGAAATCGGCGAGATACTTGCCCTGCGGTGACAGCAGCGCGGCATAGACCGGGCCCTCCGCCAGCCTGCGTATGTCGTTGGTCACAAGTCCCTGCAGGAACTCCGCCCGGTCGGCCCCGCCGATCCGGATGACCGTGCGGTCGGGCGCCGCTTCGCCTGGCATGGCACACTCCGTGTCGACCGCCCCGCTGCACAGGGCATTTCCGAGCGATATAGTCGGAAAGGCGGACGACGGTAAGGGGGCAGGCGATTGACGGCGCCCGCGCCCTGGCCTAGGCCGCTGGAGCGCCGCGGGGCGTCGATCACGGAGAGCTGCATGAGCCTTGCCAACGGCCGGACCTACATGGCCATCCCCGGCCCCTCGGTGGTGCCCGACCGGGTGCTGCGCGCGATGCACCAGGCCGCACCGAACATCTATGAAGGCGCGCTGCACGAGATGACCGCGTCGCTCTTCCCGGACCTCCGGGCCCTGGCGCAGACCGAGGGGCAGGTGGCGATCTACATCGCCAACGGGCATGGCGCCTGGGAGGCCGCGAACGCCAACATCTTCAGCCGCGGCGACCGGGCGCTGGTGCTGGCCACCGGGCGTTTCGGGATCGGTTGGGCAGCGAGCGCGCAAGCGATGGGTGTCGATGTCGAGGTGATCGACTTCGGCCGGCGCGCGGCAGCCGACCCGGAACGGCTGACCGAGACGCTCCGCGCCGACCGCGAGGGCCGGATCAAGGCCGTGCTCTGTACCCATGTCGACACCGCCAGCACCGCGCGCAACGACATCCCCGCGCTGCGGGCGGCCATCGACGCGGCCG
>PUNI01000048.1 GCA_003551745.1 Paracoccaceae bacterium
ACGTCGAGATCAAGCATGTCGATGTGACCGAGACGATGATCCGCGCCATCGCCCGCCAGGCCGAGGCCGAGCGCGAACGCCGCGCCAAGGTCATCAACGCCGAGGGCGAGGCGCAGGCCGCACAGAAGCTGCTGGAGGCGGCGCAGATCATGGCCCAAGACCCCGGCGCGATGCAGCTGCGCTATCTCAGTTCGCTGAACGTCATCGCCGGCGAGAAGAACTCGACCATAATCTTCCCCTTCCCGATGGAGCTGGCCGGGCTGATCCCGGGCATCCGTGCCGTGGCGAAGCAGGACTGAACCGCGGTCCGCCACCGCTGGCGGGCTGAACCGGTGGCGGACGATGGGGCCGCGCACCCGCTGCAACCGAAATGGCCGATGGCCGAAGGGGACTGCCCGATGTTCGACACTTCAGGCCAGCCGCGCGGCCGCGGCATCGTGCGGGCGCCAGGGCCATGGCTGCTGATCGTGCTCCTCGCCAGCCTTGCCATGCCGTCGCTGGCGCAGGACGGCACCGGCCCGGCCCCCGAAAGCGCACAGGACCGCCGCCATGGCAGCGGATGGGACTGCGACCCGGGACACCGCATCGCGGACGGAACCTGCGTCGCACTCGACATGCCGGCCAACGCCTATCCGACGGGGCGGTCCTACGGCACGGGCCGGGCCTGCCTGCACGGCTATCGCGAGGTGCGCGGTGCCAGCTGCGAGGCCGTGGCCATCGTCGCGAACGCGTTCCTGGACGCCTCGGGCCTGAGCTGGAACCGTGACCGCGGTTACAGGAAGCAGGCAGACGCCTGCGCCCTGATCGAGGTGCCCGAGAACGCGTATCTCGCCGACCGCGGGATCGGCGCGGGATGGGAGTGCGACCGCGCCTATGGCCCCGGCTGGCGGTGCGCGCGCGGGTACGAGGCCCGGAAGACAAGTTGTATCACGATTGACCTGCCCGAGAACGCCCACCTCGACCGGTCGGGCAATCGCTGGCAGTGTAATCGGGGGTTTCCAGCTTTCGGAGGGCAACCGATGCATCATCACACGCTGAGGGCGCCGACACGCCAGCGCGGCGCGGGGCGGATCGGATCATGCTGATCCGGGTGGGGTGTCGTCTGCAGTTCAGCCTGCCCCAGCCGACGCCGCTGATCGCCATGCTCAGCACCCATCACAGCCGGTATGGAGATGTGGTGCGTGCCGACGACCTTGTCGCCTCTCCGCCCGTGCCGTCGCAGGGCTATCGCGACGGGTTCGGCAACTGGTGCACGCGCATGGTGGCCCCGGCGGGCGAATTCGTGCTGTCCACCGACGGCGTGTTCCGTGACGATGGCCAGCCCGACCCGGTGGCGCCTGCCGCCCGGCAGCACGCCGTGCAGGACCTGCCCGACGACACGCTCGTCTACCTTCTGGGCAGTCGGTATTGCGACACCGACCTGCTGGCCGAAGAGGCGTGGCGTATGTTCGGCCAGGGCGAAGCGGGCTGGGCACGCGTGCAGGCCGTGTGCGATTTCGTCCATGCGCATCTGACCTTCGGCTACGAACATGCCCGGTCCACGCGCACCGCCAGTCAGGCGCTGACCGAGGGTCATGGCGTGTGCCGCGACTTCACGCATCTGGCGATCGCGCTGTGCCGCTGCCTGAACATCCCCGCCCGCTACTGCACCGGCTATCTCGGCGACATCGGCGAGCCCCCGCCCTATACCCCCGGCGATTTCTCCGCCTGGATGGAGGTCTATCTGGAGGGCCGCTGGTGGGTCTTCGACCCGCGCAACCACACCCCGCGCATCGGCCGGATCCTGGTGGCCCGCGGCCGCGATGCCGCCGATGTACCGCTGACCCAGACCTTCGGGCTGCACGAGATGACCGACTTCCGGGTCTGGAGCGACGAGGTCGCACCGGAAGACCTGCCGCCGGAGGGTGGCAATTGATCCCCCTCGCCCCCATTTCTGCCATCAGGCAGTTCCGCCGCGACGCACATCCTGCTTCCTTCGGCGTATCGGGAGAGAGCGGCCCGGCTTTCGCCGGACCACATCGCGCGGCGGACCAGGCCCAAGGAGCCGGAGCGATGAACGACCCCGATGCAGGCCCGGATGCAGGCCTTGTCCCGACGACCCCTGCCCGCGGTGACGTTCCCGCAGAGCGGCGCTGTCTGCGCTGCAGCGCCGCCTTCTGGAGCGAAGGCTTCGGCGAACGCGTCTGCAAGCGCTGCAAGGCGCAGGCCTCGTGGAAATCCGCCATCCCGGCCGGCGATGGCGGCGGCGGCCGCCGCTCCTTCAGATGAGAAGGGCCGGAGGTGCATGCCGCTGCTGAACATTATCCACCGCACCGAATACCGCTATGCGACCGCCGTCGCGCCCGGGCCGCACCGTCTGATGCTGCGCCCGCGCGAGACGCGCGAGCTGCGGCTGCTGTCGTTCGACCTGATCGTGCAGCCTGCAGCCACCGTGACTTGGGCGCATGACGTCGCCGGGAATTCCATCGCGACGGCCAGCTTCTCGGGGCTGACCGACACCCTCTCGGTCGAAAGCCGGATGACCGTCGATCTCAGCGCCCAAGCCTGGCCGGTGTTCGACATCGCAGCGTCGGCGCAGCAGTATCCGTTCCCCTACTCCGACGAGGACTGGACCGACCTCGGCGCGCTGGCCCGCCCGCAGTACGTCGACGTGGCCGGTCGACTGTCCGACTGGGTCGAGGGCTTCGTAATGGGCCGGCCGACCGACACCTTGTCCTTGCTGCAGGATGTCGCAAGTGGCGTCTCTGACCGGATCAACTATCAGAGCCGTGAGGTCGAGGGCACCCAGGGCCCTCTGGAGACGCTGGACCGCGGCTGGGGGTCGTGCCGCGACATCGCCGTGCTATTTGCCGAGGCGGTCCGCACGCTAGGGTTCGGGGCCCGCATCGTGTCGGGCTATCTGTTCGACGCCTCCCGCGACCTTGTCGGGTCAGCCGGGACCGGCTCCACCCACGCCTGGGTCGAGGTCTTCGTGCCCGGCGCCGGCTGGATCTCCTTCGACCCGACCAAC
>PUNI01000334.1 GCA_003551745.1 Paracoccaceae bacterium
ATCAGCGCATGGGCGATCAGCGCCGGGGCCAGACCGAGCCCGAGCCCCAGAACCGCCAGCGTCGCCGGGCCCAGAAGCATCGGCCAGGGTCCCTCGTGCGGGGCGTTCGGCAAATCTCCCTGAGGGCCGAAGAAGGGCCGCCACGCCACGATCGCGGCCACCGCCACCATCAGCGCATTGGCCGCCAGCGCGAAGACCACCACGAAGAGCCAAAGGGGTGATCCGACGGCGCCGGCATAGGCGAGCTCCTTGGCGATGAAGCCGAGGAAGGGCGGGATGCCGGCCATCGACAGGCCGGCCAGCACGGCGGCGGCAGCGGTCAGGGGCATGGCGCGCGCCAGCCCGCCCAGCACGTCGGCATCGCGCGTGCCGGTGGCGTGGTCGATCACGCCGATGGTCAGGAAGAGCGCGGCCTTGTAGAGCGAGTGCACGAAGAGAAACGCCATCGCGCCGGTGATCACATAGCCGGAGCTTCCGCCCAGCAGCATCACCAGCGTGCCCAGCGCCATCAGCGTGGTGTAGGCCAGCGTCTGCTTCAGGTCGATCTGCCGGAGTGCCATCACCGAGGCGAAGACTGCCGTCACGCCGCCGAAGATCGTCAGCGTCCAGAGCCAGATGTCGGAGCCCGAGAGCGACGGGTGCATCCGCGCCAGCAGATAGACGCCGGCCTTCACCATGGTGGCCGAGTGCAGATAGGCCGAGACCGGGGTAGGGGCCGCCATCGCGTTCGGCAGCCAGAAGTGGAACGGCACCTGCGCCGATTTGGTAAAGGCCCCGAGCAGCACGAGGATCAGGATCGGCAGATACCACGCCTCGCCCGCAAGGCTGCCGGCGGCGTTGAGCTCGGAAAGCTCGAAGGTGCCCTGGGTCAGCCCGATCAGGATGAAGCCCGCCAGCAGCGCCAGCCCGCCCGCGGCCGTCAGCAGGAGCGCCTGCAGGGCGTTCCTGCGCGATTTCGGATCGGCGTGCGAGAAGCCGATCAGCAGGTAGGAGGTGAAGGTCGTCAGCTCCCAGAACACGAAAAGCGCGATCAGGTTGTCGGCCAGCACGAGGCCGAGCATCGAGAGCATGAACGAGAACAGATAGAGCGCGAAGCGGGCGAACTGCGGGTGCCCCTTAAGATAGCGGGCGGAGTAGAGCATCACCAGCGTGCCGATGCCGGTGATCAGCAGCGCGAACATCAGGCTCAGCCCGTCGAGCCAGAAGCTGAAGGTGATGTCGAGCGAAGGGATCCAGTTCCAGGCCCAGCGGACCGGCTCGTAGGCGGCGATCTCCGGGATGTAGCCGAGGAAGAACACGAACAGCGCCGCGGTCAGCACCACCGGCGCCATGCCGGCCAGCGTGATCCAGGGGGCGTTGGGGTCGGTCTTCTCGGCCATCGTCCCTCGTTTCCCTCGCGGCGCGTCGTTGGCGCCGCCCGTCCCTCGTCGTCTGCGCCGCCGATGCCGCGCGGCCTGGCCCGGCCGGCTGCGTCACATGGCCATCTGGCGCTGCCCCCGCGGTTGGGCAAATGCGCGGGGCGGTGCGGGCCCGTCGGGCACGCCACACCGCCCTGCGGCCGGGATTTAGTCATCTCGGCGCCGCGTGCAACCGGATTCCGGTCCGACCGGCCAGAGGTCGGGGAAAAATTGGGCAGATCGGCGCCGGATCCGGCAGGTCTCGGCGTGGACCGGTCCGGCCCCGGCTCAGAAGCGCCCGGGGCGGCGGGGTCGCAGGAGGGGCAGGGCGGCGGCGGATGCGGCGAGCGCCATCGCGAAGGCCGCGGCGATCACTGCTGCGGCGCCGCCTGCCTCGAGCAGGAGCGCGCCAAGGAAGGGTGCGGCGGCGCTGCCCAGAAGCGGCGCGATGGCGATCGCGCCCGAGACCTGGCCGAAGGCGGTCTGCCCCAGCGTCTCGGCGGTCAGCACCGGGCGCAGCACGCTCATCAGCCCGACCGCCACGCCCTGCAACACCGCGAAGCCGAAGATGAGCCCGGGCGCGAGCCCCGCGGCCCACAGCACCGCCGCCGCCAGCACCAGCGAGCCCAGCATCACGCCGGTGGCAAGCCGGCTGCTCACCCGCGCCTCGCCCAGCGTCAGCAGAAGCCGCCCGGCCACCTGCGCCGGCCCCACGGTGGAGGCGGCAGCGACGGCGAGGGCAGGGCTCGCGCCGCGGTCGAGGAAGATCGGGATGAAGAAGCTGACCAGCATCAGGTGGTTGAGCATCATCAGCCCGAAGGCCGCGGCAAGGAGCCAGAAGGCCGGCGACCGCAGCGCCCGGCGCATGCCCTCCCGCGCGGCCTCCGCCGTCTCGCCCGCCGGCGGGCGGCGGGCGGGCTGGCCCTGCCGCAGCCGCCGCCCGGCCCACCAGTTGCCCGGCGCGGCGATCAGCGCCAGCGCCGCCGCGAAGGCCAGCACCGCACCGCGCCAGCCGAAGGCACTGGCCAGCGCCGCGCCGGCCGGAAAGGCGATCGCCGAGGCGAAGCCCGCCACCAGCGTGACCTTCACGATGGCAGCCCGGGCCTGCGGCCCCAGCCGGCGGACGAGGAAGGCAAAGCAGACCTCGTAGAGGCAGGCACTGTGCGCCACCCCGATCACCGCCCAGACGGCGAGGTACTGGGCCGGCGTCCCGACCGCGGCAAGGGCCACCAGCGCCACGGCACCGAGCGACACGCCGCCCGTGAGCAGCTCGACGCTCCAGCCCCGGTCCACCAGCCGACCGGCCACCGGCGCAAGCACCGCCGAGATCAGGATCGCCAGCGTCGGCCCCAGCGCCAGCGTGGTCTTCGACCAGCCGAGCGCGGCCTCCCAGCTGACGAGCAGGGCCGCGAAGATGTAGACGAGCCCGGCATAGGCCAGCGTCTGGCCCACCGCGAGCAGCCAGATCGCGGGGCCGTCGGGGCGGGGCGGCGGGGCGTCGTGCATGGCCGGGCGGTGCCGCGAAACGCAGCCGCGCGCAAGGCCGAAGCCTCAGGGCCGAAGCCTCAGGGCAGGCGGGCGAGCGCGGCCTGCACCTTCTTCGGCAGACC
>PUNI01000443.1 GCA_003551745.1 Paracoccaceae bacterium
AAAAAAACAATTCTTAGCGTTAAACAACAAGCGGTTCTGGGTAAATTAGCGTTGGCCCATCAAGACCACCGCCGCGCCGTTGTTCATTTAAGAAACTGCTATCGTGAAGCACGGGAATTAAAGCTCCCAATTTCACAGGTCGGCAAGCGGTTGGGAATTAACAAAACCTCCGTATTTAGGAGATATGAGAGAGTATAATTCAACTTAATAACAATGAAAACCATAATCAAAGAGTTTATCTTGAAGTATCTTGAGCCTAAACCTGCTTTTGATGGTATCTCCGCCGCCGAATTGGCGGAGATGCTGGAAAAAGAGCTTGCGGCATCGCAAGACGAAGAGAGATGGCAAGAAGTCCACTATTCAGGATTGCCTTTTAGGCCAGATGACAAGCCGGACACCATTATCCCAAAGGAGGGGTGGACAAATCAGACTTGACTTTTCCGGTCAGTCGGCTATCATTTTAGAGGGTGAAAGCCCACCAAAGGTCGGTCTTAAAAGTAATCTAATGCAATATTATGGAAGAGGAAATTGAGGACAAAATCGTTGACGAGGAAGTCAGCGAAGAGGAAGAGGATACCTTAGAGTAAGTAATAACCGGGGGCGCTGGGCATACTAGCGCCCCCTTAACCAAATTATGTTTGAAGATGCAATTATACTCGCTATCCTGCCCATCGTGGTCGGAATAGTCCAAGTAATCGGCGGGTTCGTAGAGAAGAAAACCTTGCCCATATTCGCTTTAGTGGTCGGTATTATTATTGCCCTATTGGCTTATGGCCTAGACTGGAGTTCCCTGCTGATAGGTCTTATCGCCGGCTTGTCTTCGGTGGGCTTGTATTCTGGAACAAAGAACCTTGCCGAACACAGCCGAAAGGCGAAATGAACGAAGAGCCGCTGCCTATACGGGGCTATCTGATTGCCGCCGCCTTGATGGCGGCGATGCTGATAGCCCCCAAAACACAGACAATCGAGGGGGAATACCATTTACCCGACACGGAATATCCCCCTCGGATATTTTGGGACGGAGTTGATAGCCCCCAAGCCCCCAGTCGCACTCTCGGCTCAATAGCAGAACCGACAAACCCGAAGCTAGATGGACTGGGGCTTTCTTATTCCGAGAAGATTCTGCTAGACAAGATTATTGAGTGCGAAAGCAACTGGCGGAATGTTTGCAACCAGCAATATGGGTGCAAGGCGGGGGCCGGAGTCGCCCAGCTCATTCCCTCTACCACCAAGTATTGTTCGGAGAACCTAGAAAAAAAGATAGACCCCCTTAACGAAAGAGATAGCTTGGAATGCGCCGCTTGGCTTTTAACCAGAACGCCACAGGCTCACTTTCATTGGGGAAAACCAGATAGTTGGTGGGGTTCATACTTTTGCTGGCATAAAGCACTTTAACCGCTTGACAAGATAAGAAAGGTTTGCTACACTGAAGTGTCATGCCAGTCAATAAAGCGAAAGAGAAAGCCAAGCTGTCTATGTATATGGAAATCAGAAGCATTTGGATTTCTAGGACCAACGAAACATACAGGTCGCTTGGCCAGAAATATGGCTTAAGCCACGAAGCTATCCGCAATATCATCCGTGGCCGAGTAGAAGTATTAGAGGGGTTGCCGGATTTATCAGTCCGTCCAAAGGTCGAACCCGACGCACAGCCAAAATAATTAACTAATTAAGCATGAAATTTAACTTTGAAGACAAGCACAAAGTCAACGACGCCATGATTCAAGCCGAAGAAACATGGAACTATCAGGAGGAAGGCGAGGGGGCAGGCATAGAGGGGTTGCTTGTTTCTATCCGCAAGAATATCGGGAAGAACAAGAATACCGTTTATACCATTGAAAAAGATAGCGGCGTGTTAGTAGATGTCTGGGGTTGCGCCGTCTTGAATAACCACTTAGAGAGCTTGGAGGCAGGCAAGCATGGAGTGAAGCTGCTCTATAAAGGCAGGCAACAACCACAAAGCGGGGGCAGACCGTATCACGATTTTGATGTGTGGATAGTTTCCGCTGATGAAGCTGAGGAAAGCTAAATCGTTAGCCACCGCCCTAAGGTGGCGGGAAAGGGGCAAGAAGGTTCCCTTTGTTCTGGGGTTGTTAGAGAAGAAACTGGGAAGCCCTTGCCCCTACTGCCAGAAGGAGCTGACCCTGAAGAATGTATCTCTTGACCATAAAGAGCCCTTCCGGACTGCCGCCGCCCGCAGAGATTTAGAGGAACATTACAGGCTAGATGTGCCGAAGAACCTGCACTTGGTTTGTAGGCGGTGCAACAAGGCAAAGGGAAATCTCTCCGACGCCCAATACCGCAAACTCCTAAGGTTCCTAGCCACGGACAAGCATATGGAGGCAGCGATACTTCAAAAACTAAGCCAAAGTTACCTGATTTATGAAAGACATTGAAATCATCAGCGCAATCCGCCACTGGCGAGAAGAGGGAGTCGGGCTCTGGGAGTTAGCCGAAATTACCCACCAAGCCCTTGGAACGGCACAATCTAAGCTGCTGGCGGTTTATCTTGAGGGGATTGCCTTCGGTAACCAAGATGAAACTAAAACACCGGTTTAATGAGGGGCATTTACAGGATGCCTGGGCTTGGAACCATCTCTGCTTTGTCTGCGGTCGCACCCAAACCGCAGAAGGCGAGAATGTGAATGCCTACCACCATATAGTGTCACCCAGCAGTAGTTCCTACAAAAATCTGCCCTGTAACTCCAGTGTCTTGAATAGCTGTCCGATACACAATGATGGGTGTCATCTGTATAATTCTGATTTACGCCGCCCCGAGACCGAGAAACTATTATTAAAGAAAGTGCTGATGGTCCTGTCTGTCAATGGGTATAAGTGGAAACAGATTGATAGAGATTTTATAGCCAATTATAACCAATTATATGAAACAAATAATCCAAACAATCAAGAACCTTGTCCGAGGGTTACTCGGACTACCGAAGAAGTATGTGATGAAGGTTAAGGGGGGGAAGTATTTTAAAAAGTAAACCACCGCCCGTCGT
>PUNI01000464.1 GCA_003551745.1 Paracoccaceae bacterium
GGGGCCGGTCGGCCGGCGCCCCGCCCGCGCGCAGCCCCCCCGCCCCGCCCATGGCCAGCGGTGCAAAGATCGCCCCCGCGACATGTCCCGGCCCCTCCCCCGGGGCATCGCCGGCGGCGATTCGGGCGGCGGTGACGGCGGCCTCGACCAGATCGCCCCGGGCGGAGGGCCTGACCCCGGGTCCATGGCCGGGGCCGGAGCCGGGGCCGGGGCCGGAAGCGGGGCCAGAATCGAGGTCAGAATCGAGGTCAGAATCGGGGCCGGACTCGGTCAGGTGCCACAGGTGATAGCCCAGGGCGGCGCGGCTGATCGGGTGCAGCCCGGAGGCCGCCCGCATCACCGCCGTCCATGCCCCGGACCGGTCGCCCGCCACGGCCGGCGCGGCGCCGGCCCCCCCCGCGGGCGGATGGCGGCCGAGGAACCGCGCAAGCCCCGCACCGGCGTCGGCCCCGATCCCGGCCCCGTCCTGCGCAGCGTCCCCTGCGTCTGGTCCGAGGCCCGGCCCAAGCTCCGGCCCCAGCTCTGGCCCAGCCTCCGGCCCTAGCTCCGGTCCCGGGCCACCGGTCAGGCGCCGCACCGCCCAGCCCATGCGCGCCAGCGCCATGGGATCGGCCTGCGCCCCCGACAGCCGCAGCGCGAGCCACAGCGCCAGCCGGTCCGGCGCGACCCGGTCGCCGGCCAGCCAGCCGAGTTCGGCCACCTCGATCAGCGCCAGCCGGTGGCGCCAGCCGGCGGGTCCCCGCCGCAGCCGGTCGTCCAGCGCCCCGAACCGCGCCGCCGTGCGCGCCATCCGCGCCGCGAGCCCCGCTTCGGCCCGCGCCCAGGCGGCCACGGTCCCGTCCTGCGGTGTCGCGCCATCCGGAAGGGCCGCGGGGGGCGGGACCGCCCCGACCGACGGGCCGGGCAGGCAGGGCCCGGGCATTCGGGACCGGAAAGCCCGGAAACCAGGCGGGGGCGCCTCGGGGGCGTCCTCCACCGGGCCGGGCAGGAACCACAGATCGGCCTCCGCCGCCGCCCCGTCGGCGCACTGGTCCGGGTCGTCCGGGGACGCCGGCGGGATGTCGGGCGGAATGTCGGGCGGGCGGCGCGGCATGGGCGCAGCATACGCGGCCCCGAGGCCCGTCCAAGGGGTCCTGCGGCCGCGCCCGGGCCGTCGTCGCCCCGGCCCCGGAATCGGCTCGGGGGCCGGGGCGGTTGGGGGCGTGGGCTGGGACAGGGCGGACCGGACCGGGCCGGAGGATGTGGTGGCCCCGGGCTGCGGGGCCCTGCCTGCCCAGACCCGGCCCTCCCGGCCCAAGGGGCGTTTCGGGCTCCTTAACCCCCCCGTGCGATGCTCCGGCCGGGGAACAGGGATGGGGCGGAGCCATGCTGCGCTTTCTTAGGATCGTTCTGGGGCTGGCGCTGGCCGGGGCGGCGGGCTGGACGCTGATGCCGCATCTGGTGGGGGTGGTGGGCACCTCGGGGGTGGTCAATGCGCCCCTGGTGACGCTGCGCAGCCCGCTGGACGGGCAGATCACCCGCGCCTCGCGCGCGCCGGGCACGCCCTTGCGCGCGGGCGAGGGCATCGTGGTGGTGGAAGCCGCCCGCACCGCCCGCGACGCGCTCGAGGAGGCCGAACTGCGCGAACGGGTGCTGGAAAGCGAACGCGACGCGCTGGCCCAGCAGATCGCCGCGCTGCAGGCACAGACCGAGGACCTGCGCGCCCGGGAGGCACGCCACCGCGACCTCGCCACCAACTGGCTGGCGCGGCGCGAGGCCGCCGCCCGGGCCGGCGCCGAGGCGCTGGAGGCGCGGCTGGCGGCGCTGGATGCAGCCCTGGCGCGGGCCGAGCGGCTGGCCGCCACCGGCGCGCTGAGCACCACCGGCCGCGACGAGCTGGCGCAGGACCGCGCGGCCCTGGCCGCGGAATGGCGCGGCGCGCAGGCCACCGCCGACAGCCTGGCACAGGAACGCCAGGCGGTGGCGGCGGGGCTGGCGCTGGACCAGGGCGCGGGCGAGGGGCTCTATATCCGCCAGGCGCTGGATGCCCGCGCGCTGCAGCTGGCCGAGCTGGAGGGCCGGATGACCCGGGTCGCCCGCGACCTCGAGGCCACGCGCATCCGCACCGGACAGGCCCGCACCACGCTGCAGCGCCAGATCCGCTTTGCCCCCACCGCGCCGGCCGGCGGCGCGGTCTGGGCCGACAGCCCGGCGGTGGGCACCGCGGTGATGACCGGCGATGCGGTGGCGCGGGTGCTGGACTGCGCGCAGCGCTTCCTGGAGGTGACGGTGCCGGAGCGCCATTTCAGCCGGCTCGAGGTGGGCACCCCGGCCTCGGTGCGGCTGCGCGGGTCCGACCGGTGGCGGCCGACACAGGTGGTCTCGCTGATGGGCGCGGGCGCGGTGCTGGAGGGGCGCGCGCTGGCCGCGCAGGCGCGCAACCTCGGCGCGGGCGAGCTGCGGGTGCTGCTGGAACACCCCGACCCCGAGGCCGAGCCGGCGCGGTTCTGCGACGTGGGCCGCAGCGTCGAGGTGCGCTTCCACACCCCCAGCGCCGCGACGGAGGCCTGGGCCTGGCTGTCCGGCCTGACCGCCTGGGAGGCGCTGGCGCGCCGGGCCCGCGGCCTGTTCGGCCGCGACGGGCCGGAGGATCTGGCGGCGGATCTGGCGGAGGATCTGGCCGCCGGACCCGCCCGCGCCCCGGCGCCGGTCCCCGGGGCGGCCACGCCCCGGACCGCGGGGAGCGAAGCCGAGGGGCCGGGCCCGGTGGGACCGGACTCGGAAGGATCGGGAGCGGTGGGATCGGGGGCGGTGGGGCTGGAGTCGATGACGTCCGGCAGGACGCGTCCCTTCAGGACCTCCCGGGGATGTCCGGCGGTTCGTACCGTGTGGTCCAGGAGGATGAGTATCTGGGCGTGAAGGGCCACGTCCTCCACGTCATGGGACGCACAGAAGACCGTAAGCCCCCTGGCCCGTTGAAGATCGCAGACTTGGGCGTAGAAACGGGCCCGTGCGGCGGGA
>PUNI01000264.1 GCA_003551745.1 Paracoccaceae bacterium
ATGACCGACGCCGCCACCGAAGCCTATGACATCACCGCCGGCGAACTGCGCCAGTTCATCGAACAGATCGAAGCGCTGGACGCCCAGAAAAAGGACATCGCCGACCAGCAGAAGGAGGTGATGGCCGAGGCCAAGGCCCGCGGCTACGACACCAAGGTCATGCGCAAGGTCATCGCCCTGCGCAAACGCCAGCCCGACGAGATCGCCGAGGAAGAGGCCGTGCTGGAAATGTACAAGGCCGCTCTGGGAATGACCTGAAGCCGCTTCGGGGCGGGCACACACAGCACGGACCCACCGAGGCCCGGGACGGAGAGGGGGTGCGCCGGTCGTGCGACCTTTGCCCGCGGTCCGTGCGGCCCACGACTCCACACGGAAGTCTGAGGCGACGGCGGCCTCGGGTTTTTCGTGCGGGCCCCGGACGGGCATTTTCCGTCATGCCAACGGCACAGAGAAACGGGTGTAGGAGGACGCGTCATTGAGTCCGTAAGGCGACACCCAGATTTACGAGGTGTCGCGTTGGCCTGATCGCTTTCCCGGCAGGGGTTGCCGGGGGAGGACGATGGGTCGTCTCGAGATCGAGGGACGGACGGCGATGGCGGTCTTGTTGAAACAGGGGCATTCGCAGAGCGCGGTGGCGCGGCTTCTGGGGGTGAGCGAGGGGACGGTGCGGTACCACCGCAAGCGGTGGGCGTCGGATAGCGGCGACGGTCGGAGCAAGCAGGAACTGAAGGCTGCGGCGCATGCGGAGGCGATTGCGCACTGGCGCAGCCAGCAGGAGGGTAGCCGGGCCAACCTGGCCGAGCTGCACGCCTGGCTGTGCCGCGAACACGGCTACGACGGCAGCCTGAAGTCCGTGCAGCGGTACTGGAAGCGGACGTATCCGGCACCGGCCATCCGGGCGCGACGGCGTGTCGAGACGCCGGCGGGGGCGCAGGCGCAGGTGGACTGGGTGGAGTTTC
This sequence comes from Paracoccaceae bacterium, assembly GCA_003551745.1. Lineage (GTDB taxonomy): Bacteria > Pseudomonadota > Alphaproteobacteria > Rhodobacterales > Rhodobacteraceae > Rhodobaculum. The sequence goes on from PUNI01000264.1 coordinate 960, forward strand.
CCGGCGCGGTGCTGGGCTGCGAGACGGTGGACCTCGTGGCGCTGATCGTGACGCTGTCGTGGAGCCGCAAGCGTGCTGTGGTCTGGGCACGCTCGAAGGACATGCTGTCATGGCAGTCCTGCCAGCTGGCTTGCCTGCAGCGCTTGGGCGGGGTTCCCGCGGTGCTGCGGATCGACAACGTGAAGACGGCAATTGCGAAGGGGGCCGGTGCGTGGGGGGTGATCAACGCGACCTACCGGCGGTTTGCCGTGCAGCTGAAGTTCCATGTCGACGCCTGCCAGCCGCGCCACCCGCAAGGCAAGGGCAAGGCCGAGCGCGGCGCCCGCGACCTGCGTGAGATCGTGGACCCGAGGGTCGAGCCCTTCGAGAGCCTTGAGCACCTGCAGGCGGTGACGGACGCCCGGCTGGAGGATCGGACCCGCCGGCTGCGCTGCCCGCTGACCGGGACCCCCATCGCTGACACCTGGGAGCAGGAGCGCAAGCTGCTGACGCCACTGCCCGAGACACTGCCGGAGCCGTTCGATGTCGTCGTACGTCGGCCGGTGGAGGTCGACTGCATGGTCAGCTTCGAGGGGCGTCGCTACAGCGTGCCGTTCCGCCTCGTCGGGCAGGAGGTCGAGGTGCGCGGGCTGGCGGGACGCGTGCAGATCCTCAAGGACGCTGCGGTGGTGGCCGAACACCCGCGGGGAACCGATGCGCTGCTGCTGCGAGATGAGGCCCACTATGAGGGCAAGGACACCGACCGGGTGCGCGCGCCGATGCCGCTGGGGCGGATGGGGCGACGCTTGCAGGAGATCGCCGCCCGTAACGTCCAGCACCGTTCCATCGACCTCTATGCCCAGCTGTCGGAGGTGGCGCGATGACCTCCCCCCGCGTGAAACTCGACATTGACGCCACCCGTGAGAAGCTGGCGGCCCTCGGCTTCGCCCATGCCGTCGAGGCACTGGAGGGCCTGCTGTCCGAGGCCGTGCGTGCCGAGATGCCGGCGCATGTCTTCCTCGACCGGTTGCTGGAGGCCGAGCGCGCCGGCCGCGAGGAGCGCCGCATCCGCACGATGCTGAAGACGGCCAAGATCCCCAGCGGCATGACGCTGGAGAACTTCGATTTCGCGTTCCAGCCGGCCATCGAGCGCTCGCGGATCGAGACGTTGGCCACCGGCGCCTGGATCCGCAACGCCGAGGTGGTGCTGATGCAGGGCCCGCCAGGGGTGGGCAAGTCGCATCTTCTCTGCGGCCTGGGCATCCGGGCGATCCAACTCGGCTTCTCGGCCCAGTACTTCCGGTTCGACGAGCTGCTGACGGCACTGCGGGCCGATGCCCACCTGCCGCCCGCCAGGCTCAGAGGCCGCAAGTACATGTCCAGCACGCTGCTGCTGGTCGACGAGATGGGCTACGATCCGATGGACCGCGAGGAAGCCAGCCTGTTCTTCCGCCTTGTCAGCTACCGCTACGGCCGCGGTGCCATGATCATCACCACCAACAAGAGCATCCGCGACTGGACCGAGCTGCTCGCCGGCGACGAGGTGCTGGCCACCGCCATCCTCGACCGCCTGCTGCACCGCGCCAATGTCCTCAACATCAAGGGCCGCAGCTATCGGCTGCGCGATCTCGAGGACGCCCTCAAAGGCTGAGCCCACCCCCACACCACCAAACGGCCCGCGGCCCCGGGGGCGCGCGCTCTGACTCTTGGCGGTCAGCGCGCGCCCCCGGGGCCGCTCCGTTGCGCGACACCTCGTAAGACTGGATGTCGCCTTAGCTCGTAAAACTGGATGTCGCTTGACAGCAATGGCACAGGACGAGATCTATTCCGGGCTGACCCAGCTGGGGCAGGCGAGCGCCATCCCGGCCCGGCCCGAGGACGCGGTGCTGGAGCGGGTGCCGAACCCGCAGGCCCGCACCCGCTATGCCGTGCGCTTCACCGCCCCCGAGTTCACCTCGCTGTGCCCGATGACCGGGCAGCCGGATTTCGCGCATCTGGTGATCGACTATGTGCCCGCCGACTGGCTGGTGGAGAGCAAGTCGCTCA